>DASWKT010000304.1:0-16455 GCA_036396515.1 Anaerolineales bacterium
GGAATTGGCATAGCCACGACAAACAACCGGCCCCAGTTCCAGTTTCCATTTGCTTTGATGCAAGTCTGGAAAGTGACATGGCGCGCCCCCGAATAGACACGATTGAACATTTGCTGAGCCGACAAGACTTCGTCGCCATTCACGCTGCGAAATGCACTCGACACGCTTTTGGGTTGCAGAGCCTGGAAATGCAAGATTTCTGTCACAATGAAATTCTCAACTTTCCCATCCCCGTAGACTAATCTTACCTCCTGACCAACAGCAAGTTGTGAAAAGACTTTGCCAGAGAGATTGTTATGGGCCAGCAGCCCTACATTTTGATATTGGGAAGCGGTCGAGAACTGCGTCGCTTCTCCATCTCTGCCAGAAACATAGTTGGGATTATCCGCAGGTTGTTGAGCGACAGGCAGAGCCAGCACATTCGGAACATACACGCCGCGCAACATATTTGCTTCGCCGTTTTGAATTTGTTTGACGAAATCAGTGAAATTAGGAAGGGCACTTTCAGTAATGCCCTTGACCGGTACTGAGTCTGGATTGAACAGATGGACCGCAAGAACAAATACAAGCAGTGTTAAGTTCAGTGCAGCTCGGGTGAATTGATCCTTGAGCGTCATTGAAATCTCCGTTGATAAAGGTGCTCGAATCAGCCCGAAAACTATATGACGTTGTTTCCAGCGGCCGGCTGCCATGGTCGCGCGATCCGTGACGCTAGACCCACAGCTTTCCGTCTCCGCCTTTCGGCGTGGCGGCCCTGATCGGGTTTAATCGGCGGCATTATATCAAAGCAAGATGGATTGTCACCCTTCCATTTCCGTACGATTAATCTACGAGATTCCCACAACCCAAGAGCCCACCCGGGTATGAAAATAGCATCGAGAACAGAATCTCGGAACCGGAGAGCGCCACTCTTCGGCGGCGGATAGGCTCCAGACCTGTGCTACACTTGCGCACTCGAAAGATCATGAAAACTTTCAACAAGGGACGCCTGTCTTTCTGGATGAAACTGCTCTACGGGTCGGGAGACTGGGGGATCTCGAGTGTCGGCATGATGCGTTCCATCTTCTATGCCATTTATCTCACCGATGTTGTTGGCCTCGAACCGCGCCTGGCATCGTTTGGTGCTCTTGTCGGCATCATCTGGGACGCGATCAACGACCCGATCATCGGCATCCTCAGTGACCGCCTGCGCACACGCTGGGGACGCCGCCGCCCTTTTCTGCTCTGGTTTGCCATTCCCTTCGGATTGAGCTTCATCATCCTGTGGTCTGCACCGGATTGGGAAAGCCAGACTGCTTTATTGATCTATGTGACTCTTTCCTTCATGCTCGCAGATACATTGCAGACCCTCGTCTCCGTCCCGTTTCTTTCTCTGACCCCCGAACTCACTCCCGATTACGATGAGCGCACCACCCTGACGAGTTTCCGTTCCTTCTTCCAGTTGATGGGGGCATTATCCGTTGTGATCGCCGCGCCAGCTATTGTCGATCTTGTTCTGGCATCAGGCGGCACGCAGCAACAGGGGTTTATGCTGGTCGGCGCGATCTTCGGCTCGATCGGCGCGCTGCCTCTATTGCTCATTGGAACCTTCATCCGCGAGACCTCCACGCTCGAACAGCAACAAAGCCTGCCCTTCCGCGAAACCCTGCGCGCCGCCTGGGAGAATGTTCCGTTCCGCTTCTCGGTGGGAATGCACATGTTGAACTGGTCTGCAGTGGATATGGTGGCCATTATCTTCCCATATTTCCTGCTTTACTGGGTTGCCCAGGGAAACCTGCTTGCTTCGATCCGCATCTTCGGGTTTGACCTCGCCTATGAATCCGCCTTCTTCGGCATCCTGATGTCCGTTTGTATTCTGTTCGTGCACTTCTGGCGATGGCTGTCGAAGAGACGGAACAAGCGTGAAGCCTATATGCTCGGCATGGCGTTCTGGGTCACTGTGGCGCTGCTGGTCTACACCGTTCAACCCGGCCAAACCGGCTACCTGCTCCTCCTGGCTGCACTGGCAGGGATCGGGGTGTCCGCCGCCTACGTTCTGCCTGATGCGATGTTCGCGGACGTGATCGAATGGGATGAGCTGCGCACGCGCCGCAGGCAGGAGGGCATCTTTTACGGAGTCCGTGCCCTGATCCGCAAACTGACCGGCGCGCTGATTATCTTTATCACCTTGCAGGCGCTGGGCTGGGCAGGATACCAATCGCCTCCCAAAGGTGTGACGCAGTTTATGCAACCCGATTCGGTAGTGCAGATGATCCGCCTGCTGGTTTCCCCATTCGGGGCGACGATCGTATCCGGCACGATCATCTTCGCATGGCTGTTCCCACTCTCGCGCGAGAAGCATGCCAGGATTCAAAAGCTGCTTGATAGAAGAAGGGAGAGGTTGGCGGAATAAAAATGGCGACCAACTGGTCGCCACTACAAATTACCAATCATTCCCTTTCTCATACCCCAGCCTCACAACCAAATCTCCTGCTATATCCTTAAATAACTTCTTGTGCTCCTCGGTGAAATGCTCTTTCCATCCACCCGTCTTCCCCGAGCGGAAGGTGTGACTCTTCCTGGGCTGGATCGCCTGCACCAAAATCGCCAATGCCGTCTCGCGCGGCGTTGGGATTTCATAGCCTGTCTTTTCCACTTCGTCAAGCATGGCATTCAGTGTAGCAGCGCGGTTATTGACCAAATCTTCAAAGCGGATGCACATCACGTTCTTTTGTTCCAACCACTGGAAAACACCTTCGTACCTCTGCTTCACATTGACCATGTACAGCCCATCGCGGTCAATACCTGTGATGGCCACCTTAAGTCGCTCGCCGAAATCGGGAAGCGAGTTGTAATACTCATGCATTCCGTGCTCTTCCTGCATGTCAGTCGCGAAGAACACTTGTGAGATAAGCAGATCACGCGGGTCGCGATAGATGAAATAATTCACACGGCCAGGCTGACACAAAAATGCGACATTTTCTGGTGAAGCCTCCACATATCCCCATCCAATTATGCCGGGCGGAATTCGCTTCAATTCAGATAGTACTTTATCTTTCGTCTTTCTTCTTCCATGCTTTGTGATCGTCCGAACGGGCTTGCTCTCCACATACTTATACGGCGCTACCTGACACATCCCCGCCAGCACTTGCAGCAGCAGGTGCGAGCCACTCTTCGGCTTGGAATTACCGAAGACAGGCGGTGCGTCGTTGAAAGACAGTCGCTTCCAGCGCAAGACCGCCTGGATGGATTTTGCGGGTTTTCGGAAAAGACGCTGAAAAGGAATGACTGCCATCAATTTGCCACCGAGTCACACACCTGCCTGATTTGCTAAGCAAATCACGGGCGGTGCCAGGGGAGTCGCGGAGATTCTTTTTTTCTCTGTGTCTCCGCGACTCTGTGGCTCATTAACTAATCTTCCCCGTTCACACGGCGCAATCGCATCATGGAAGCTTTCTCACTCTCATAGACCTTCTTTACTCCATCACCAAGTGAAGCTTCCGTCACACGCAGATACTTAACCAAACGCTCAAAGCCACCTGGCTCAACGGACGCGGCCTGGTCACTCCCCCACATGGCTCGGTCAAGGGTCAGGTGTCTCTCGACCATGCACGCGCCTAATGCAACTGCAATCGTCGAAGGTACAAGTCCCACTTCATGACCTGAATACCCTATCGGCAGGTGTGGAAACTCACGGCGCAGGGTCTCAATCATCCTCAAATTCAATTCCTCCGGCTCACAAGGATACGTGCTGGTGCAATGCATCACGACAAGGTCCTTTTCACCAGCGATATCCATTCCTTTTTTGATCTGCTCCATGGTGGACATGCCCGAAGATAAAATCAGAGGCTTGCCAGTGGCGCGGGCTCTACGGATCAGGCCAAAGTCCGTGAGGGAGGCGGATGGGATCTTATAGGCGGGCGTATCGAATTTTTCCATGAAGTCCACCGAAGGCTCATCCCATACCGAGACCATCCAGGCGATGCCCTTGGATTTACAATAGCGATCGATCTCGCAATACTGCTCCTCGTTAAACTCAACCTTGTGGCGATAATCCAGATAGGTGATGTAGCCCCAGGGCGTCTCGCGCATTTGGTTCTGCTGTTCGGCCGGCGTGGAAATTTCGGGCGTGCGCTTCTGGAACTTCACCGCCTCCACACCTGCATGCACTGCCGCATCGATCATCTGTTTGGCGATCCCAAGGTCACCATTATGGTTGATCCCGATTTCAGCAATCACATATGCTGGATAACCATCACCCACCATTCGATCCCCAATTCGTATTTCGCGTGCCATTATTTCTCCTTGTTGATGTGGTAGCGACTGAGGTCGTTACTACGTTTTTTTCAAAATCAAATCACACAACTCGCGAAGCGCGCCGTAACCGCCCGGCTTGCTCAACACATAATCAGCCGCACGGATAATCTCCGGATACGCATCTGCAACTGCAACCGACCAGCCCGCGATCTCGAAGCACGGAAGGTCATTGAGATCATTGCCGACATAAATGACATTCTCTGCCCTGACGTTTTTCTGCTCAAGGATTTCACGCAGCGCGCGCCCCTTGTCCTGCAAGCCGATACCCTGGACCGCTTCCACACCCATTTTTTTCGCGCGCGCCGCTACAGCGGGATTCACTTCCGAGGAAAGGATCATCACATCCATGCCCCTCTCGCGCAGTTCTTTAATGCGGAAACTGTCACTCCGAAATGCTGCGACCATTTCCCTGCCATCCTGATCTGTCCAGACACGGTTATCCGTTAGGACGCCGTCAAAGTCGCAGATGATCAATTCTATTTTCCCGGGCAGGGGCCGTCGCAGTTTATTGTTGGGCCTCACCATTTCCAGACCGCTATAGACCAGTGCTTCATACTTCTGCCAGTCGGCAAGTGTATCGATGTCCACCGTATAGCGAGGGTCGATCACTAGTGGATATACCGTGTTTCCCGTAAGAGAGTGCTTCCTGGTGATGGTAGAGGTACGAATGGCATCAATATGGCCTGTTTGCCAGTAGGCAGGCGGAAGAATCTGGCGCGGCGCATTGCAGGGTTCAGCAATCCCATCCACCGTGAGCAGTGGATTCATCGGTTTGTCATAGCCGTTGAAGCGCCACATCTTGTATGGGTTTTGCCCAGCAGGAACCACGCCGCGCACACAGTCCGCATTTTCATGCTCAACCAGGATCCTGACAGCACTATCCACGCAATCCGCCGGGCGGATCGGTGAAGTGGGCCTTAATTGTACAACGATGCTCGGTTTGTAGGCCTC
Organism: Anaerolineales bacterium; assembly: GCA_036396515.1. Classification (GTDB taxonomy): domain Bacteria; phylum Chloroflexota; class Anaerolineae; order Anaerolineales; family Villigracilaceae; genus Defluviilinea. Next base: position 5,248 of record DASWKT010000304.1, read on the forward strand.
GATATCTTCCAGCCATTTCAGCGCATGCTCAAAGACAGGCAGGTCAGCGGTCCTGTCTTGCGCAAGTTCCCTGGGCCGCAGGAACGGCACCTCTGCACCGTACTCGCGTGCCACTTCCGCAATTTCCTCATCATCGGTCGAGACGATGACGCGTGAGATGCTCCTCGATTGCAGACCAGCCGTGATGCTCCAGGCAATGAGCGGGAAACCTGCAAAACTGCGGATGTTCTTGCGCGGGATGCCTTTCGAGCCGCCGCGCGCGGGGATGAGGGCGAGAATTTCGGTCATTTGTTTATCGTCATTGGTCGGAGTCGATTGTCTCCAGACTCTCGATTATCAACGTCAGGAGAGGTTGACTCCAAAACTACCACGCTGTCCAGCCTCCATCTACAACGACATTATTTCCCGTCATGTAAGACGAAGCATCGGATGCCAAGAACAGCAGTGCTCCGTTCATTTCATCTTTCTTTGCCATGCGGCCCAAAATGGTTTTGGCCGAATAATTTCTAACGAAATAATCTTCGTGGTCATTGAACACACCACCGGGGGTCAAGGCATTCACACGAATTTCCGTCTCAGCATAATACGCGGCAAGATATTTGGTAAAGCCCATCACACCTGCTTTGGTCACGGTGTAATACACGGGCTTGAACGCCACGCGCTCGCCAGCTTTGACATAAATTCGCTGGTCGGGACCGTTCAATCCGTATGTCGAACAAATGTTGATGATACTGCCTTTTTTTCCCTGTTCGATCATCGGCCTAACACAGGCCTGGGTGACCAAAAACATGCCGGTCAGATTGACACCCAACGCGGCGTTCCACTGATCGAGCGGATAATCCTCGAAAGCGCCGGGAGTGATGCCTTTTTTCATGGCGTCGGCATCAAACTTGGGATCGAGCGCAGCGCTGTTCACAAGAACATCAAGTTGCCCAAAATCAGACAATACGTTTTCCACCAGAGCGTTTACGGAATCTGGTTTGGTGATATCGGTGGAAATTGCCAGAGCCTTATATCCGCTTTTCGTGAGCGTATCCGCTACGGCTTGCGAAGCTGAGGCGTTCAAGTCCACCACAGCAACTGTCGCTCCTGCTTCGGCGAGAGTTCTGCAAAACTCCGCACCGAGCAATCCTGCTCCACCCGTCACAACAGCCACCCGCCCGCTTAGATCAAATTTATCCTGGATTGTCATGTTTTCCTTTATGGCTTCATGGTATAGACCGAATCGCCCGCCGATTTGTGCGCAAGATATAAGCCTTCACTTAACGAAGCCGCGTCTGCCGCCGACACATCACCCCCATCGAAGATGGCAAGCACTGCATTGCCACCGTTGATATCCTTTTGCATGCGCTCAATGCCTTCTTCAAAACCCGCCCGCACCTGCGCGGTGGCAGAGTCGAATCGATCTGGCAAGACATAATTACCACGCCCGGTGTAGAGATAGACCGCGGCAGGTTCATTGGTATAGATCATTACAGCCTCAGGCAGTTCGCGCAGGTATGCCATCGTCTCCGAATCGTACCACTTGAAGGATGCATACCCAAGTCCGCTCTTATGCCAGTTATCCATTGTGATGGATTGCCTGTACACAGAAAAGCCGAGAATAATAACCGTCAAGACAATCACAGCCGCGCGGTTCTTGTTTTTTAGCCAGACACCAAAATAAACAAGCAGAATAAGCAATCCCACCAAAACAGGTGAGAGGATGCGAAGCCTGAATTTCGTCGCGGCATCGAACATCGTCATGGAGGCAACAATGGACGCGAGATAGGCAAGGATATATAAGCCTGTAGTGAAGGCAATCACTCCCATTGCCTTTTTTCCGCTTCTTTCACCTACGGACGCCTGCTGAGGCTTCGATAAATATTTCCACGCTCTGAACACGACCCACACCAGCACTGCACCAAGGATGATCGTCACCAGCCCCTCAATGATGCCTGTCTGTCTAAATATCTCCCGCCGCCACGCTTCAACAGGAATAAGAAAATCTGAAAACACGCGCAGGCCAATGCGTAAATTGTCGGAGGTAATGGGATGCCATGCCAGGACGCGGTTGGTGGCATTCTCTGCCACAAGTCGATTACGGATCGCCCAGCTGAGAATCCACGGCAGCGCGCCCGCCAGAAATATCGCCACGCTGGTGAGACGCTTGCGCCAGTTAGTGTGCAAAACGATCAATGCCACGACAAAGGTCGCAACCAGCGCCAGACCTGCATAACGTGTAAGATAGGCCGCACCGACAAACATTGCACAGAGAACTAACCACAACCAGTGATGGTCACGTTCGAAATATAAATCGAACATCCACAGGGAAAGCAAGGAGAGAAAGATGAATAAGGGTTCGCTCATGGCGACCGCGTGCACCTGCAGCATTTCACCACTTGAAACAAATAATGCAGAAAGGATGAGACCCGCAGTGAGCGAAGGCGTCATCCTCCAGGTGAGGATGCCCAGAAGCGCCGCATTCAAACCGAAAAGCAATGCATTGACGAAGCGCGCACCGTGCAATGGGTCAGGCCCAAACAAGCCGAAAAAGGCAAGGACAGAGGAAAAGCCCGGCGGGAAATGCGTAACTGGCTGGTTGGATGCCAGCCAGGCTTCGCGATAACCCTGCCCGGCCAGCATGCTGCGCGCGCCAGCAATATACGCGATGGAATCATCCGAAAGGCCGAGGCCTTGCGGGGTTGCTCTAAGGATAAGAAATGTGCCAATCACGGCGAGTAGGAGCAGGCTCAGAAAAGAAGCGAGGCGGAGAAACGCGCGGCGGTCCATAAAGACGAAAAAATGGTAGGGGCGGATTTTTCCGCTCCTACCACTATATACCACATATTATTGTCTCTTGCTTAATGATGGTTCAAGTATCCCTGATTTGCCAGATATTGGACAATGATACGAGCATTCTCTTCAGGAGTTGCGCCATAGCCCTTGAGCGTGATCTCGGGATCAATCGGTGGTTCGTAAGGATCATCTACACCTGTGAAGCCCATTGGCTTGCCATCATCCATCGCCTGGCGTGCTTTGGCGTACAAGCCTTTCACATCGCGTTCTTCGCAAACTTCAACAGGTGTGTCCATGTAGATGGTGATAAAGTTGTCGCCCACCATTTTGCGGGCCTCATTACGTGTGGAGCGGTAAGGGCTGATCGCTGCGCAAATCACCGCGCCGCCGGAGCGGACGATTTCTCCCGCTACGAAACCGATGCGAAGGATGTTGGTATCGCGGTCTTCCTTACTAAACCCTAGCCCCTTCGATAAATGGGTGCGGACAACATCCCCATCGAGAATGGTAAGCTCTCGGCCCCGTTCGAGCAGAAGTGAAGTGAGTACCTGCGTAGTCGCACTCTTTCCAGAACCACTCAAACCAGTGAACCAGATGCAGAAGCCTTGTTTGTGGCGCGGCGGATACATCTCGCGCAAAATCTCGGCAGTCTCGGGGCGGGTGAACCACTCAGGCAAAAGCTTGCCCTTGGCAAGATAGTCGTCGCGCACTTGCGTGCCTGAGATATTAAGTGTTTTCGCTCCCGCGGGAATATCCTTGCCCTCCACATAACGATCTTCATCCGGAAGATAGACAAGTTCCTCAAATGGGATCATCTTGACGCAGATCTCTGATTCGTACTTCTTCATAAACTCCTGAGCATCATACGGACCGTAGAACTGCTTGCCTGTGGAATCCTTTCCAGGTCCCGCGTGGTCGCGGCCGACAATGAAATGATTCGCTCCATGGTTGCGGCGGATGATCGCGTGGAGCAGCGCTTCCTTTGGACCAGCCATGCGCATTGCCAGGGGCAAAAGGCTGAGCATGGTACTGTTCTTATCGTAGTAGTTCTCTACCAAAGCCTTGTAAATGCGGACGCGTGTATAGTGATCCACATCGCCGGGTTTGGTCATGCCAACTACGGGGTGAATGATGAGCGAGCCTTTGACTTCCGCGGCGGCGCGCTTGGTAAGCTCTTCATGAATGCGGTGCAGAGGGTTGCGCGTCTGAAACGCAACGACGTTTTCCTGTCCCATCTCCTCCAGCATGGCACGTACCTGCGCAGGTGTGCGGCGCAGTTCCACAAAGTCGTGATACTTCGGAAGATTCACAACCTTGATCGGACCAGAGATGCAGACTTTCCCCCAACGTCCCATTTCTGAGACCATCGGGTGACGGGGATCCGTTGAGCCGTAAGCCAGCGCGGCTTCGGTATCAGCATCCCAATGAAAGACCTCATCCAGTGTCATGACCGCGATCACGTCATTATTGGTATTGCGCAGGACAAGATCCTCACCGACGTTCGGCAGTTCTGCTGGATCAGCTGTCAATGTGATGGGAAGCGGCCAGAACGTCCCATCTGCGAGGCGCATTTCGTGCAGGACTCGCTCGTAATCTGCCTTACCCATAAAAGTCGTTAGAGGGGAAAAGCCACCCGTGGCGAGCAGTTCGAGGTCACAAAGATTGCGCATGGTAATCTTGAGGGAGGATAATTTTGAGGCGCGAGCGAGAAGCTCCTGACGTTCCTGTTCATCCACAACGAGATTCACCAGTTTCTCCCCATAGGGGGCGATGAGTTTAGCCTTTACGTTCAACATTGTTTCTCCTTAATAATTTAGTTATGATAAATTCATTCTGTGAATTTACTGGCGCAAGGCGCCATTATAGTGCCAATTGCCTATAATTCAGACGCTGAATTATAGATTTGGTTACAGGTCAGAAGGTCGAATTTTGAAATTGTTTCCCGCGTCCTACTCCAGGCAGTAGAGAGAATCCACAACTTCGATGACCGGGTTGGCAAGACCTTGCATGGAGCCTATACGCTGGCAGACTTGCTGAGAAATATAAGGTTCCATGGCAATGACAGAAGCCACTTCCGTGAGATGCTCGATATCTCCAGCCACGGCATAGGCTTGAAGGAAAGGGATCCATTCAACAGGATCCTGAGGGGCAAATCCCTGATCAAGAGCCTCGTTACCAAGAGCCAAGACTTCCTTCCAATCCCCGCTCTGGCGTGCGAGATCTGCTTTTTCGTAAAAATAGCACCATCCATGAAGGGGTTCGGGGCCGAAGACGACTGTTGGAGGTGTGTGAGGCGTTTCACCTGTGAGCACATGTTCGATCTCAGAATATGGGCCGACCACCCGGATTGTATCCCTTTCATCGCGCGAGTATTCAGGCTGGCTGCCATCGATCACGTGAACGCAGGAATTTGAAGTCGGCTGCGTCAGGATAAGGATATTGCGATAATTTGGATAGGTAATGATGTTTCTACGGTTATCATATTTTTGCCGTTCCATCGTCAAGACTTTGACGACTGCATCCTTATTCAAAACCGATGCATATAGACCAGGTTGAATATTTTCGTTATTTTGTTTTTCGGGATAATAGATCAAATTAGCGGGTCCCCAAACAAAATAATCCTCCTCAACCGCGCCTGACGGATAACTTGCGATCAAAGTAGTGCGGTGTTCAAACTGAGGCACGCGCCAGGATACCTGCCACCAGAAATTCTGTACCAGGGCAGTTTCCTGAGTGGACTTAACTGAATTTGCATGATGCGTGAGCATAGCTATAAAGACAAACCCTGCAGCGATGGAATTCCGCAGAATGCGTCCATTGATATTAATCAACACGGCGACAATGAATATCGCCACACCAACAGAACTAACCAACGCATAACGCGAAAAGGACGGAAATGCAACCTCACGATTAACCATTGCGATGGGAACCAATCCTGCAATTGCAGTTAACAATCCCAACAGCAAGGCTTCTCGGGTCAGATCAAATTGCGACGATCCATCCTGCGAATCGCTATCTTTCAGCTTATGCAAAACAACCAGAATGAGCACGGTACTACTAACTGCCAACGCGCCGCCCCAGCGCTGGATATATCCTGTTAACTGAGAAAGAGGAATAGTCCATGCGGAGAGCACCACATCGAACAAATCTTGCAACACTTGAAGCCCCCATCGATAGATGGTTTGGATAGGGTAAAGCTTGAATTGTTCGAACTGCATACCCACATCGGTTGCACCGCGTTCACTCGTAAAAAAGAAGAATCGCCAGACCAAAAAGACCATTGGCACAAGGATAGTTGGATACCCGCACTGGATGGCTCGTACTGCTTTTTGATAAAGTGTCCCTCCTTGCCGCGAAGAGAGCAGGAATATGCATGCCCACCGAAAAAACTCCAGGCTGATATACCACTCAATCTGGCTAAGATAAAACCATCCAAGCAAAACAGACGTGAGATGGAATATTACTTTTGCGATACGGTTTTCAGACAAAATTGCTTTAAGCGTTAGCGCTATCGAAAACAAGGCGGCGGCAAAACTAACAATATGGCTTTGATAATCAATTGCATTTGGTTGGGAAAGAAAGCCTGGATAGATCAAAAATAACAAGGACATTAATGTCATTGCCCAGCGCCTGCCCGGCCACAGCATAGTCAGGCACCACAATAATGCCAATGCCCCAATCACGCGGAGAACGTATGCACTCAGGTTGTAAAAGAGTGGATCTCCACCAAAAAACAAATATGCAGGGATCATGACCAATACCCGTAATGGGCGGTCTATGCTAAAAATATCCCAAAATACACCAGGTCCATACGCTCCTGCTGAATACATTAAGTACCAGTCATCGTAATAATACCCAAACCTGCCTATCAACGGCAGGTACGACAACGCGGAAACAATAATTAAGAGAAAAAAAATAGTCAAATTCCAACGATTTTTCATCTCATCTCCAGCAAAGTTATGCCTTGACTCCTAGACACAAATTTTCCACCAAGAATATAAGGAATAATTGCAAAATCATCTTCAAGATTAAGTATGAGATCTTATACCAAGAAATATACTGAATCGTCATCCATTGATAAACCAGTATGCACCGTAGATATTAAATGCGATGCTGAAAAGCAACAACAAAATAAAATGCCAGGGTATCTTTTTGTCCATGGCCAAAGCCAACAGGGCCATGAGAGGTATTATGACATCGAGAATATATCGGTAGCCGAACTGATGTGCTCCTGTATTATGATATAGAACAAGCAAAATAAAATTGAGGAAAACGGATGCCCAGGCCCCTAAAACCCACCATTTACGTTCGTAACGATGAAAAAGGTAAATAAGCGGTGGTGTGACCAAAAATATACTCATCCCTGTAGCAGAGGGCAGAATTGGCCATTGAGTCCCCAATTGTATGGCCGGAACATAAAAGAACATTGCCCTGAGGTTCCTAACAATAAAGTGTGGTGAAAAAATACCGTACGTTTGCGCGTTTGCCACCATCACGGGGTCGCCCTGGAGTGTGGTATACCCAAAATCGAGAAAGTTCTCGAAGCGCGCATAGTTGTAAATTAACAGGCCCGCGATTGCCATGCCGATTGGAATCATTGTTTTTATTGACCAGTCCATTATTTGTTTCCAACGTATCGAACGATGCTCGTCTTTTAAGATTTGCATTGCAATGGCAAAGACGAATGGCCAGGTCATGATTCCGTTCGGTCGTGCGAGGATGGCAAGGCCAATGCTGATCCCCACCCACCATGGAGACCACGATTTAAGCGCTGCAAATACCGCCAGTGCCAGGAAGGTCACAGTCAGAATTTGGCTGACAAACCACGCCCTACCCCGGATTCCCACCCATAGATGTGGATTCCCAAATGCAAAAAGCACAACAAGCAAAAGCAAATTGGCACGTGAAAGCTTGATCCATTTACGTCTGGCCAGTTGTTCCAGAATCAAAAAGACAAATACTGCATTGATCGCGCTAAAAAAAATGGAGAGGTCGCTGGTATTGATATTTTCGCCGCCAATTAGAAGGGCCAGTGGTGTCATCAGGATGGCAGGAAGCGGAGGCATAGGGACATACCATTTTCCCTGATATAAAGTCAGATCATGTGTGTGAGGTGGGTTTTCCAGATAGAGATTTCCCCTAAGGAATTCATCTGCAAGCAAATTCCAATACGAATATCTTGTCTGGTTTGCCGCGCCCGTCCAGATCAATAAATGTTCGTACAAGAAAAAAATAATCAGAAAAATCACTGCCAAGAGTAAAAAACGATCAACAACAGCAACAGTTTTGTTTTCACGAAACAGATCCCTATAAGTTACTCTTAAAAATATGGTCAAAAGTGAACTTGCAAAGAATAGCCAGATTATGGGGCCACCAGTTCGTGTTGCCACTAATTCTAAAAAATTGAACGTACGAATCACAGGAGGAACGATACCCAATACCAACGTGAATGTTCCTAACGCCGCAAATGACAGAGCTGCGATCACAAACGTTAGGTGGTCGGTAATCCATAAAATCAGCCTGTTTTCAATCATGACCTGCCACGCACCTGGCTTAAGACTCACCCAAAGAATTACACTGATATTTAGGAGTAGAAGAAAAGCGAACAACATCCCTATGGCAAAACGCACTCTAGAAAGTCCGAATAAAAACTGATTTCCGATTTCTGACGGAGAGCTGAGGAAATCAAAGAATATCAAGATCCCCAGTATGGCAATGACCATGAACAATGATTTCGTGGACTTTCTGGGACTTTCAAGAAGTATAGTATTCATTTAATCCACCCCAGCTTTTGAAATCCAGATCTTAGATGTCGATTGAGACTCTATCGCCGCCAACGCTAGCTTTAGAGCACGAATTCCGTCTCGGAGACTACAGATCGGTTCTGACTCCCCGCGAACTATTTCAATGAAATGACGCGTTTGCGCGACGAAAAGCTGGTTCCGTCCAAAGCCGTCGGGTGGAGAAAAGGATTCAAGAAAGGGAGCTGGTGGATTTTCCGTGTATGAACCGAAAGGAGCGGGCATTTTGTAGAAGTGCAGTACTCCATCGGCATTGTCCCAGCGCAGCGTGCCATTGGTTCCGACAATTTCCAGACGATGCACAGGTGGTCGCTGGACATAGTTCAGATGCACGCCACCCACTGAACCATTGGCAAATTTCAATCCAATCTCAGCAACATCATCAACATCAAGTTCAAGCGGGGATAAATGTCCATTGAACGACCACAACGAGTCGACTTCACCGACGATAAAACGCAAGTAATCGAGCGGGTGTATGAGGGTGACAATCACACCGCCGCCCAAATCAGAGCGCGCGGCGTAGCTCTGGCGGTAATCCTCCCAGGGGTGCCATTGCGGCAGATACTCACCCCAATACGCATGGACGGTCAGCACCTGGCCGAGCGCGCCCGCCTGAATCAGTTCGCGGGCCATATTGAGAGTGGGATGGTAGCGAAATTGAAAGCCGACCAGGATACGGCTGCCGCTCTTTTCGGCCGCCTTTTGCAGTACATCGAGGCGATCCAGTGAATGTGAGACAGGTTTTTCGAGCAAGATGTGACAGCCCGCTTCGGCGGCCGGAATAGCAATATCCATATGCAGCGCAGTTGGGTTGGCAACGATGACCGCACTGGGTTTATGTTTTTTCAAAGCCAGGCACAGATCGGTTTCGACCGGATAGCCTTCCAACTCGCTACCAGGCAGCATCGAGTGATGGCTTCGCAGGAGAATAATATCTTTTTCCCCGAGGGCAATCAGATTACGAAGATGTCTCCGTCCAATCGAGCCAAGTCCAGCAATCAGAAATTTCATATATTATCCTTGCGGTGGGCGATGTATGACTGGCACATTTCAAAGCCAGGCTTGCAGAAATAATTTCAAAGGGCACCTACTTGAGGCAGGATTATGCGCATCGCCAGCGGTACAAGGAGTACCAGAATACTTTCCAGGAGGTTGACAACCACCATGTAGGCAAATAGAGCCGCTAAATCGCCCACAGATGCGAATAAAATCCAGCTGGACAGCCTCCAAAAATAACGTGTGAGATCCAGGAGTAGATCATCATTACAATCACAGCGTCGACAGGCGCGATGTCTTCAAGTTTGGGAACCTTTTCAATAATGCTCAAATTTCGACCTGCCATAAGCACCTGATAGTCCCAAAAATTATACCAGTCTCTCCAACTTGGGCTTTGGGGCATGGGGCCAGCTGTTTTCCCACAAGGGAATCAAACTGTGAAAACGTGTTGGCGACTCGAACCGGCCCCAGCAATGAGAAACTTCATTCCAGTTCCTTGTGATAGGTAATGTAATGATTCAGCATGTCAAAGCCAAGCGAGTGATAAATATTAAGTATATTTTCATGATCTCCCCAAAACTCAAGAACAATCGGACGTGTTCCCATCTTGCGCAAATGCTGCATCCCCGCGAGGACAAGCTGTCGTTGGTAACCTTGTTCACGATATTCTTTTATCACGCCGGGGGCATCAAGCAAATCAGCTTTGTCGCCATTTTCATCTCGTTTGCCTTCGGATTTTAGTGAGCAAATCCCTGAGACAGCATTTTTAGCGTCGAAGAGCAAAAGGATATCGTCCGCGTCATAATACTTTAGAAATCGCGGAGATTGGATCTCTTCCTCAGTCCGTTTATCATTATGCTGGTGCCCCCACATATCTAGATAGCAATCATCTAATGCAGCCAATAGAATTAATGAATTATTCACCTCAGAATATCTTTTTAATGTAAAGCCTGAGGGAAATTCAGATGAAGGAATCTGAATTGAGGCGGGCGCTTTCATGGCTCCAGAAGAACCTACAGGGACAAATCCGTGATGGTTTAGGAAAAAATTTGATGCAGAATTATGGTCATTGGCATAAACAAGAATATTTTTTAACCCGGGTTCGTGAGCGCGATTCAAGGTCAACTCAAGTAATCGACTTCCCAATCCTTTTCGGCGATGTGATGGATGGACAACCACATAAATCGTACAGCGTTGGGAAGGTTGCTCGAGCGCAACACCATAGCCAAGCAACATTCCCTCTGACTCCGCGACCCATACATCTTGATCAGGGCGATAATTGGGCCATGCCAATGAGGCGCGTAAATATTCTTCCGATGTATCCTCTCCATCGCGGTCAATCGACTCGATTTCGGTCAACAGGTGCGAGAGTAAAGATAAATCCTTTTCAGGAGCATAATGGCGGATTATGAAAGGATTTTTCATAGTGAGTTATCCTACCAATTCAAGTCATTTTCGTACTTCCATTTGATCAATACCTCGCCCGCAACTTCCTTGAACACAGACTTATCCTTCGCCGTGAAGAGACGTTGCCAATTCCCTGCCTGACCCTTGGGAAGGAAGGACGCGATTCCTTCATCTCTTTTCGCCTGCCACTCCTCATCAGGGTTGGATTCCATTTCGGCTTTGATCT
>DASWKT010000305.1:0-2077 GCA_036396515.1 Anaerolineales bacterium
ATACAGTGATGATACAGATGACAGCGGAGGCCGTCGGGGTTCCGGTCGAGAAAGTAAAGTTGATTTCTTCCGATTCTGCCACAATGGGCAACTCCGGCTCGGTCTCTGCCTCGCGCATGACCTTCATGTCTGGAAATTCCATCCGGGGCGCTGCAGAAGTCGCGTTGAAAAAATGGAAAGCCGAAGAGCGCCCGGCAATCGGTGAGTTCAAATATCTTGCGCCGCGCACGACACAGTTCGAACCGGAGACTGGTTTTTCCACACCGAACTTTGCCTATGCCTTCGCAGCCCAGGCCATCGAAGTGGAAGTGGATATGGAGACGGGTCATGTGCGCCTCGTGCGCGTGGTCTCCGCGGATGACCTGGGCAAGCCCATCAACCCGGCATTGGTGGAAGGGCAGATCGAAGGCGCGGTGGTGCAGGCGCAGGGCTACGCCGTGCTCGAAGACTACAAAACAAAAGATGGGCGCGTGCTCACCGACCAATTAAGCACATATCTCATCCCGACCATCTGGGATATTCCCGAAAAAGTCGAATCAGTGATCCTCGAAGTGCCCGACCCGAACGGCCCCTGGGGAGCGCGCGGTGTGGGCGAATTGCCTTTCCTGCCAGTTGCTCCCGCTATCTGCGCGGCGATCCATGACGCAACCGGTGTGTGGATCGATGAGTTTCCATTCACGCCCGAACGCGTTCTAAGAGCACTTGGTAAGATTTAGCCTCAGAGATACAGGGGCACGGAGATTTAATTTTCTCGGTGTCTCCGTCCCTCAGCGGCAAATGTCCATGTCCTTCTCCTTTCGCGATGAAACCAAGGAATTGAACGATCTCACCCGCAAAGACCTGAGCGGTTCGTTCATTCAGTTGCCCGAAGGTGTCACGCATTACGAGCTCAGCAATCCAGACAAAGAAAGCACCGTGATCCTCGTGCACGGATTCTCCGTGCCCTATTTCATTTACGATCCCACGTTTGAATTTCTGACCCGATCTGGATTTCGCGTTGTGCGCTATGACCTGTTCGGCCGCGGATTTTCAGATAGGCCGGATATACGCTACAACATTGACCTCTACGTCAAACAGCTTGGGGATTTATTGGATGCGCTGCGCTTCACAAGGCCCGTCAGCCTGGTCGGCTTATCGACAGGTGGACCCATCACTGCTGCGTTTACCGCGCGCCACCCGGAGCGAGTGGACAAACTCGTGCTGATCGATCCCATTGGAGCAAAGTCTCTCCCTTTCGCGAGAATTCTGAAGGTGGCCGCATCGCCAATCATCGGTGAGGCGATCCTCAGCCTGGTCAGAAGCGGAAGCGCGGTCAAGAATATCGCCTCCGACTTCTTCGATCGTGAGCTTGTTGAACATTTCCAGGCCAGATACATCGTCCAGATGCAGTACAAAGGCTTCAGGCGCGGCATTCTTTCATCGATTCGAAATGGCCTGATAGACCCTGTCCCCGAGATCTATGAATGCATTAGCAAAATGAACAAACCCGTCCTATTATTCTGGGGACGAAATGATCCGACAGTTCCGTTCGCGCATAACGAGCCGCTGCGAGCCGCCATACCGCATCTTGAATTCCATGTCATTGAGAATTGCGGGCACACGCCCCATTACGAAAAGCCCGATGAGTTCAACCCCATTCTGCTGGAGTTTTTGAGGAGATAATGTACCCGAGACTGGTTGCTTATTTCTCGCACAATAAATATCGCCTGATGATGTTCCTTCTTCTGGCGGGCGCGACGGTCTTTTCGGTGGCTGTCTGGCGTGTGCGTTTCGAATACAGCGGGACAGTGCGTTACGCATTTCTGATCTGGAATTTATTCCTGGCCTGGATCCCCTTCATCATCGCTTATCTCACTTACATAATGACCCTCAAACGACAATGGGTCTATGTCGTCATCCCGATCGCGGCCTTCTTTTGGATGATTTTCTTTCCCAACGCGCCATACCTCCTGACTGACTTTCAGCATCTAGCAGGCCAGTGGGCAGACCTGCCCATCTGGTATGACGTGATGATGCTCATCTGGTTTGCCTTTACGGGACTCCTGCTTGGCATGGTCTCACTCTTCCTAATGCAGGA
>DASWKT010000306.1:0-4899 GCA_036396515.1 Anaerolineales bacterium
CGTGCATGAGGTAGATTAAACAAAAAGTGCTGACCTGCAAAACGAACCAGCACTTTTATTATCTAAACATTGAAGGTTTACCCGCGCAAGCAGCTTTGTCATTTCGTAGTATTCCAAAGCTGTAGTGCGCGAATGACTACTCACTTCCTCGATCTGTACAGCCATCACACCCATTGATCTCAAACCAGCCATCATATTCGTTTTGACCTTCGAGCACGAGTTCAATTCCATTGATGATAAACTTGCCAGCGTGTTTTGAGAAAAATTCAACCTGAGGAAACGAAAATGAGCGAAGGATCTCGATTGTTTAAGAAATTGCAGGTGATTATCAATCCGGCGGCCGGCGTTGGACGCCCGATTTTGCAGGCGTTAAACAGCGCGCTCAAAGACTCAGGGATTGAATGGGATGTGAGCATCACGCATAAAGCCGGCGATGCTGAAAGACTGGCGAAAAAAGCTGTTGAAGACGGCGCTGACGTAGTGGGAGTGCATGGTGGTGATGGCAGCGTCATGGAAGTAGCGTCCGCACTGCGCGGCACATCTGCGCCTATGGCGATTTTCCCTGGCGGCACCGCAAACGTGATGTCTGTCGAACTTGGCATTCCGAGTACTGATATTGAGGCATCAATAGATTTTATTGCGAAAGGCAACTACACCACGCGCCTGATCGATATGGGCACGGTCAATGATCGCCTGTTTCTACTGCGCGTCGGCATTGGGCTGGAAGCAGATATGATGAAAAGTGCCGATCAGGAAGTCAAAAATCGCTTTGGGATGTTGGCATACGCGTTTTCCGCCATAAATGAGATGCGTAACCTGACGCCGACGTACTATCGGGTGCGCGTGGATGGTGAACTGCATGAGGTCGAAGGCATAAGCTGTATGATCGCCAATTCCGGGAATGTGGCGATTGGTGGACTTACACTATCAAAGAAAATTGATGTCAGCGATGGCCTATTGGATGTAGTGATTTTTCGCAGTGCTGATCTCGCCGCAATGATTGCTGTCAGCGCAGCGGTGATGTCGCCTAACGCAGAAGCGACAGAGAGTCCACAGTTGGAACATTATCAGGGACGCGAAATTATCGTTGAGTCAAACCCGCCGCAGACGATTTCAATTGACGGTGAGGTGATTGAACCAATCACTTTGACCGCCAGCATCCTGCCCGGCGCTGTCAACGTTGTCGTCCCCATTCCAGTAAGCGAAGCCACAGGAACAGCGAATGGTGCTGCAGCAGGCTGACCTCCGCAGGACACGCGATAACGGCCATGTTGGCCGGGCGCTCGATAGATTACTCATCGCGGCGGACGGCACAGAGAATATCCTGACTTATCTTATGGAAGCAGTACATTCTTATACGACGCTGGATGAGACCCTTCCCATTATGAATAATGTCTACTATGATAAGTGGAGCAAGATAAATTCATCACAACAAGCACTTATGAGAGGCAGACATGAACGCAAAAAAACCAGGCGTGATTGGCATTCTAACAGGTGGAGGCGACGTCCCGGGACTTAACCCGGCGATCCGCGCCGTAACTATCCGTGCTACGCGCGAGGGCTATAAGGTCATCGGCATCCGCCGTGGCTGGGCAGGATTGATTGACGTTGTCCGCGATCCACAAGCCGATAACAGCAATAACTTCCAGGTGTTGACCGAGGAAATTGTCAATAAGGCGGGGAGGACGGGAGGCACATTCCTGCATACGTCACGCACAAACCCATCCAAAGTGCGGAATGACCGGCTTCCCCCGGCGCTCCAGGAAAAATATACTGACGATGTCAATGATCTGACCCCGGAGGTCTTGAAAAACATTGATTTCCTCGGGCTGGATTACCTCATTCCCATCGGCGGTGACGACACACTGAGTTACGGCGTCCGTATGTATCAGGAGGGTGTCAAGGTCGTCGCCATCCCTAAAACAATGGATAACGATGTGCCCGGCACAGATTACTGCATTGGGTTCAGCACCTGCGTCACACGGACAATTGAGCTATCCAACAGCCTGCGCACGGTAGCCGGTTCCCACGAACGCCTGATGGTGCTGGAAGTATTTGGGCGATATGCTGGGTTTACATCCATGCTGCCAGCCATGGCAGGCGCGGCGAATCGATGTGTGATCCCTGAATATAAGTTCAATCTCGAGAGACTGGTCGAGTTGCTTATGTATGATCGCAACAACAATCCAAGCCGATATTCCGTTGTATTGGTTTCTGAAGGCGCCATGTTCGAGGGTGGGGAAATGGTTTTTGAAGACCGGACCACAGACGCGTACGGCCATATGAAACTGGGAGGCATTGGTGATCTCATTTCAGCCGAAATCAAGAAAATGACTGCCAAACACAACAATGGCCGCATGGTGGATACTGTGAATCAAAAACTGGGTTATCTCGTTCGCTGCGGTGACCCCGATGCGATTGATTCCATCGTCCCCATGGCATATGGGAATCTTGCACTTGACCTGATTCTCAAGAGAGTACACGGGCGATTGGTTGTGCTTAAGAATGGACGTTACGATAACATTCCCGTTGATATCGTAACCAGCACAAAGAAGACTGTCAATGTGGAAAGGTTTTACAACGCGGACCGTCTGCGGCCGAAGTTCGAGAGTTTCGAGATGACCCCATTGTTTATTATGACGAGCGAAGGGGTTTAGTAAAAAGCCATCATATTGGCAAAAGGCGCGAAATTTCTTCGCGCCTTTACTCTTTATTCCTCCCGCTTAATCTGAAACGAATCGAAGTCCCGCGCCACTGCTGAATTGGGGAATATGGCCTGGGCTTCTTTTAGGACATCCTTCCCCCGATACCTTCGGGAGATATGTGTGAGAATTAGTTTCTTAACTCCTGCTTTTACCGCCAGCTCCGCAGCCTGGCGCGCGGTGAGATGCGAGAACTGGCGCGCCATTTCAGCCTCTTCATCCAAATAGGTGGATTCGATGACGAGCGCATCCGCATCCTTACTGACCTCGAGCAGGTCTTCCGTTTTCCCGGTATCACCCACCACGACGAGTTTCACGCCCTTTTGAACGGGTCCCAGCACGTCATCCGGTTTGATGCGTTTGCCATCGGGCAGAGTGATTTCCCTGCCCGCGACCAGATCGCGGCGCTCCGGCCCGAATGGGACTCCCAGTTCATCCGCTCTTTCGGGCAGGAACGGGCGACGCGCTTTTCCCTCGAAGACATATCCCAGACAGTCCGGCCCGCGATGAGTCACAGAGAATGCGGTGACCGTAAAATCATCTGCTTCAAAAAATGTGCCGGGTTTGATCTCATTCAGGCGAAGAGGCATGGGAGGCTGGTTGCCGCGTAAGACAACACCATACAGCAGGTCATGAACGCGATCGAGCGCGGAACGCCCACCGAAGATATCGAGTTCATCGATCGCTTCCCAGCGCAGGAATG
The DNA here is from genome assembly GCA_036396515.1 of Anaerolineales bacterium. GTDB lineage: Bacteria > Chloroflexota > Anaerolineae > Anaerolineales > Villigracilaceae > Defluviilinea. The sequence continues at coordinate 3,406 of DASWKT010000306.1, forward strand.
TGGACATCAGCCCGCCAAGCCCAAGAATATGATCGAGATGACCATGCGTAAGCAATATACGCGTAAGGTTCTTGAAGCCAGTGCCCGATTGCAGGATCTGACGTTGCGTGCCTTCACCGCAATCGATCAGAAAACGATATTCATTGTGTTTGACAATCTGTGCGGATAGACCGCGCTTTGCAGAAGGCGCGGAGGCAGAAGTTCCAAGAAAGAGTATTTCAAACAAATTGACCTTTTATGTTGACCGCCAATAGACAGAGATAATGAGATAATACCTGGGAATATATATCTTTTATTTGCGACTTTGACGCTGTAAATGCCTGCTCGGAAACGCTGGACAATTTTACCCTACAGAGTGCCGCACGTATGTCTGACTTTCATGACCCAACCAGAAATCGATTTATGAAACGTGCGGTAAAAGAAAAACAGACCATTTGTGCTATAATTTTTCGAAGTCATTGCCAGCGAAAGGAGCGACCCACATTTGTGCTACATACAAGCGTTGGCGAGCGATCCCCTCATGAAGGCTCGCGATGACATGCAACTCTAGCTATGCCCCTTAAAACTCCCTCTTCACCAGCCAAATCTGGCGGCAAACCAAAAGGGAAGGTCCTGACTCCTTCGAGCGGAAAAGACAAGCATAAACCGGTCTCGAAGAAGAAAACACCATCCCAGCCGCCAGTGGTTTCTATTTCCTGGTGGGAAGCCCTTTCCCCTGAACGCAAACTCGACATCGTCGGTGCGGTCATGTCAGTGGTGGGTTTGCTCACCCTGCTCATCCTGTTTTCCGCGCAACGCAGTGCATTGACCGGAAACATGGTGCATTTGCTCGGGCAGATCTTCGGCTGGGGCATTTACATTCTGCCCATCGGGTTCATTGTGATGGGCCTGTGGCTCATCCTTCGCCGAATTGAAAAGCTTCCTCCACTCACGCCGGAACGCGGGACAGGCATCGTTCTGTTTTTTTTCTGGCTGCTGGCCATGATGCATGCCATTGCGATCCCGCTTGAGCTGGCTGGTCAGGCTGCGTTGGATGGATGGGGCGGCGGCTATTTTGGCAGTTTCTTTCAGCGCATTCTGTTCAACAGTCTTGGTACAGGCGGAGCCGTTGTCGCGTTGATGGCATGGCTGCTTATCACGCTGACAATGATCTTCGATATCTCCGTCCAGGATCTGTTCCGATGGACCAACGTCAAACCGCTTATTGCAAGGGTTCGCGAGCAGCTTGCAAAACGAAAAACACAGACAGATTTATCAACTGCACGTGAAAACGCGGAAGTCGCATCCAATGGATTTACGCCTCTGAATCGCCCTGAACCGGTGGTTATCACTCCAAAGCTGGGCGTGCCGATCACGACTGTAAAATCGGCTGAGGCAATCATCAACTGGCAATTGCCGGATGTAAAAAACATTCTGGATCCGGGCTCAGCACCCTCCGTCAATGAAGAATTCATCGAACAACGCGCTCGCTTGATTCAAGAGACACTTGCGTCG
>DASWKT010000307.1:0-14045 GCA_036396515.1 Anaerolineales bacterium
AAGGGCATGCAGGAAAAATACGGCGACCTGCGCGTGACGGACACAGGCATTCGTGAAGCGACGATTTTGGGACAGGCAATTGGCATGGCAATGCGCGGCCTGCGTCCGATCTGTGAGATTCAATATCTTGATTACGTGTTGTACGCGTTGCAAATCATGTCCGACGATTTGGCAAATTTACATTGGCGTACCGTGGGTGGACAGGCTGCACCTGTCATCATCCGCACACGTGGGCATCGTTTGGAAGGCATCTGGCATGCGGGTTCGCCAATGGCGGGCATCATTCACCTTGTGCGTGGGATAAATGTGCTGGTGCCGAGGGACATGACTCGAGCCGCCGGTTTTTATAACACATTATTAAAGTCCGACGAACCTGCGATGATCGTTGAGGTACTGAATGGTTATCGCGTCAAAGAAAAACTGCCTGATAACATCGCCGAGTTTACAGTGCCACTCGGCATTCCTGAAGTGATTCGCGAAGGGAGCGATGTCACAGTTGTTACCTATGGAGCCTGCTGCCGTATTGCGATGGACGCGGCCCAGAAACTGTCGAAGGTCGGCATAGAAATTGAAATCGTAGATGTTCAGTCTCTACTTCCTTTTGATATTCACGGAAAGATCGTTGAGTCGCTGAAGAAGACCAACCGTGTTGTGTTTCTGGATGAAGATGTCCCAGGCGGAGCATCTGCATATATGATGCAGGAAGTCATTGAAAAACAAGGTGGCTATTTCCATCTGGATTCTCCCGCACGGACGTTATCTGGCAAGGCACATAGACCTGCATATGGTTCAGACGGAGACTATTGGTCCAAGCCGAATGCAGAGACGGTGTTTGATGCGGTGTACGAAATGATGAGTGAGGTTGATCCGAGTCGGTATCCAGTGATCAAGTAATCAGTGTTCAGTAATCAGTTACCCAGAAAAAGGAAAAGCCTTGAGTGCTTTGAAACATGCAGAAAGTTTTCGTGATTTGATGGTATATCAGAAAAGTCGTCAGTTGTCACGTGAAATTTTGCGATTGACAAAAACATTTCCAAAAGAGGAAATGTTTTCACTCACGGATCAAATCCGTCGGTCATCACGTTCCATTGGAGCAAATATATCCGAGTCATGGGCAAAACGAAGGTATGAAAAGCATTTTATTAGCAAGTTAACGGATGCAGATGGTGAGCAAATGGAAACTCAACATTGGATTGAAACTGCATTAGATTGTGATTACATTGACCAAAAAACAAGCGCGCAACTGGTGGATAAATGTCTTGAAATCGGACGCATGTTAGGCGGAATGATGGACAAGGCCGAAATGTTTTGTGGTACGCCTCCTCACACGATTCGAGAAGACTCCGCAGGATATTTTACGGAATTCGACGACCTATCCACTGATGACTGACCACTGCTGACTGATAACTGTCATTTGGAGGAAAAATGGCAACAAAAGTTTTAGTCCCGTTATTAGGCGAAGGGGTTGAAGAGGTAACTGTAATAAAGTGGCTGAAAAAAGAAGGCGACTCGGTGAATGAGCTGGAGCCACTTCTTGAGGTGAACACCGATAAAGTGGATACTGAGATCCCTGCGCCCGCATCAGGAACAGTATTGAAGATCCTCGCAGAAGAAGGTGTGCCTGCAAAGGTGGGAGCCATCCTTGCTTTTATCGGAAATCCCGGCGAGTCTGTTGATAGTGTTTCGGCGTCAAGTGTTCCAGCGAAATCAGAGTCAAAAGTCAAGAGTCGAGCATCAGAGTCTTCTCAAGTTCAGTCCGCGACCTCAGACGTTCAACGTTCGACCGATTTGGGCTTCATCTCTCCTGTCGTTGCTAAGATCGCCGCGGAACATGGAGTTAATTTACAGCAAGTGCAGGGTACAGGCTTGAATGGACGCATTACCAAAAACGATGTTTTGAACTTTGTCGAAAGTGGAAAATCTACTGCTCCTCAGCCTACACAACGCGCTACACCCGTTGTTACTCCGATCGTCGGTGACCAGTTAATAAAACACACGGTAATAAGGAAACAGATCGCCGAACACATGCTCATGTCCAAACATACGTCGCCTCACGTGTTGACTGTGATGGAAGCGGACATGAGTCATGTCGTGAAACATCGTTCTGCGAATAAAGACATTTTCGCCCGCGATGCGGTTAATCTCACCTTCACGGCTTATTTCATGATGGCAATCGTCGCGGGGTTGAAGGCGTATCCAAATGTAAATTCTTCATGGACAGAAGAAGGCATTCTCGTTCATAAAGCTGTCAATATCGGCATGGCGACTTCGCTCGGTGAAGAAGGATTGATCGTGCCGGTTATCAAAGAGGCAGATAACTTGTCACTTCTCGCGACGGCGCGTGCAATCAATGATCTGGCCAATCGCGCCCGCTCAAAGAAGCTACAACCTGATGATGTCAAAGGCGGGACGTTCACGCTCACTAATCATGGCATTAGCGGATCGCTGTTTGCGTTTCCTGTTATCAACCAGCCACAATGTGGGATTCTCGGGGTGGGCGCGATGCAGAAGCGAGTCATAGTAATAGATGATGCGATTGCTATCCGCCCGATGCTATATCTCTCGTTTGTGTTCGATCATCGCATCCTCGATGGCGCGTCGGCCGATGCGTTTTTAACAAAGGTCAAAGAGACGCTGGAGAATTGGGCATGAGTGAAATGCAGCGAGATCACGCCAGTGTCAAGATCCATCCTCCGATATTATTATTGATACATATATTCGCGGCATTTCTTCTTAACTGGTTATTACCTCTGTCTTTTGCTTTTCCAAAATTCCTGATATGGGTTGGTTATCTTCTTATCCTTGTGGCAATTGGCCTGGCGTTCAGCGCGGCTGGCCGCGTCATGAAAGCACACACTACACTAGATCCGCATGGGTCGGTGACCGATATCGTCACAAGCGGACCATACCGCTTTTCGCGAAATCCAATCTACTTAAGTTTTGTCTGTCTACTGATCGGTTTTCCGTTCATATTCAGAACCTATTGGGGTTTGATCTTGAGTCCCTTGCTAATGGTGTCGCTGTCCCAGCTTGTTATTAAACACGAAGAGGCTTATTTGGAGAGGAAGTTTCAAGATATGTACTCCAACTATAAGTCCCGCGTCAGGCGATGGTTGTAAATAGAACACGTGTTCTGATATAATCTGACCAAAAGGAGCGTGTGTTATGTCCATCCGAAAATCCGAAATCAAATTAGATGTGAATGGTCAGCCCGCGAACGCGTACCTCGCCGCGCCGGAGAAATTTGGACCTGGTGTACTCGTTCTTCATGCATGGTGGGGGCTGAAACCGTTCTTCAAAAAAGTCTGCGACCAGCTTGCGGCGCAAGGTTTCACAGCCCTCGCGCCCGATCTATATCAGGGCCGTCTTGCGAAAACAGTTGAAGAAGCGAAAGTTCTATTGGATCAACGCGATTTTGAATTGATGGGTGATACCGCCAAAGCCGCAAAGGATTATTTGGTTTCACTAAACACAAGTAAGCCAATTGGAGTGTTGGGGTTTTCGATGGGCGCGTCCTGGGCATTGATCGTTTCAGCAAATGAGCCTGACATTGCCGCGGCGGTACTTTTTTATGGATCAGATGGAGTGGACTTCACTCCTGTACAGGCAAAGGTCCTTGGTCATTATGCGGAAGTGGATGAGTGGGAACCGCTCGATGGAATCCACGCTATGGAAAAAGATATGAAAGCCGCAGGTGTGGACGCTACGTTTCATTTTTACCCGAAGGTTGGTCATTGGTTCGTTGAGGAGGATCGCCCTGAATATGATCCCGAGTCCGCGAAACTGGCATGGGAGCGGACGTTTGAGTTTTTGAAGAGAAATCTTTAACACTTCGACTTCGCCTGCGGCTCCGCTCAGCGCGATGAGAAAGGGTTAAGGGTATAATCCCCCTAACCCTTTTTTGTTTATAGGAGAATATTCTCGATGGCAGAAAATTTTGATGTCGTTGTGATCGGTGCAGGTCCTGCGGGATATGTCGCCGCGATCCGCGCCGCGCAACTCAAACAGAAGGTGGCAATCGTTGATAAGCAATGGCTCGGCGGTGTGTGTTTGAATGTCGGTTGCATCCCGTCGAAGTCATTGTTGAAAAATGCTGAAATTGCGCACACTCTCCGTGAACGCGGCAAAGACTTTGGTTTTTCATTTGATAATCTTAAACTGGATTATGGAGTGGCGGTCAAGCGTTCTCGGCAGAATTCGGACCGTCTGGTCAAGGGTGTCGGATTCCTGATGCGGAAGAACAACATCGCGGTCTTTATGGGAGAGGCGCGTCTGACGAAGCCGACCAGTGTTACCGTAAAAGATAAAGACGGCAAGACGACAGAGATAACCGCCAAAAACATCATTGTGGCTACGGGCGCGAGCGCGGCCGTTCCCGGCGCGTGGAAAGTGGACGGGGAAAAAGTCGTGACCTATCTTGAGGCCATCGTACAGGAAAAACTACCAAAGTCTGTTATCGTGATTGGGTCTGGCGCAATTGGTGTTGAATTTTCCACGGTATGGAATTCGTATGGTGTGGACGTCACGATTGTTGAAATGTTGCCGCGTTTGGTTCCGTTAGAAGACGAAGAAGTTTCGAAAGATCTGAAGAAAGAATTCGAGAAGCGCGGCATCAAATGCCTGGTTAACAACAAAGTTGAATCCGTTGAAGCGACCAAAACAGGCGTAAAAGTTAAAGTATCAGCAGACGGGAAGGAAACGACCCTCGAAGCGGATCAGGCGTTGGTCGCGATCGGGTTCCGTCCCAACTCCAAAGGTTTCGGGCTCGAAGAAGTCGGTGTCAAGATAAACGAGCGCGGCTTTGTGGAGATCAATGAGAAGATGCAGACCAGTGTTCCAAGCATTTGGGCAATCGGTGATGTAACAGGCAAGCTGATGCTGGCGCACGTTGGCTCGGCGATGGGGATCGTTTGCGCGGAAAATATTGCAGGAGCTGAAACCGTCACGCTTGATTATGAAATGATGCCGCGTGCGACATATTCGCATCCGCAGGTCGCGTCGTTTGGGCTGACGGAAGCGCAGGCGAAGGAACGCGGCTACAACATCAAGGTGGGACGCTTCCCGTTCCAGGCGAACGGCAAGGCACTGGGTCTTGGCGATTACGCGGGCTGGGTCAAGATCGTTACGGATGAAAAATATGGTGAGATTTTGGGCGCGCACATGATCGGTCCGGAAGTAACCGAATTGCTCCCCGAACTTACACTCGCACACCTGATGGAATTAACCCCGCATGAGGTCGCGCGCAATGTCCATGCGCATCCTTCGCTAAGTGAAGTGCTGATGGAAGCGGCACATGCAGCGGAGGGGAGCCCGATACATATTTAGCAATATAAATGATAAATGATCTTTAACTTGTTCCCTTCGCTTTTGCGAAGGGAACTTTGTCATTTAAGCACCTTCAACGCCTATCGTTTATGCTGGTCATGACAGTTTCTTCTCATTGGTCGGTCCCTTGTCTTCAAAAACACAGATCTGGTCGCGACCCCTTCCCTTTGCCTCATATAAGGCTAGGTCTGCTTGTCGTATAAGTGTTTCCGCTTCGATATCAGTTCCATGCAATAAGCTGATTCCGATACTCAACGTAAGAGGGCGCTTGAGGTCTGATAGCCTGGCAATTGCGATACGGATTTTTTTAGCTACGTTCAATGCTCCACCAACATCGGTTTCAGGAAGGATAAGTGCAAACTCTTCACCTCCAATGCGGGATACCACATCTGCGCTGCGGCGTTCCTGTTGGAGGCACCGCGTTATAAACTGCAGCGCCTTGTCGCCAGCCGGGTGGCCAAAGGCATCGTTGTACTCTTTGAAGTAATCGATATCCAAGATCATAATACCTAGACCACGTCCAAATCGCCGGCTACGGTCTACCTCATTATTAAGAAAGAGGTCGAAATAACGTCGGTTGTACACACCAGTGAGCGGATCTATTAGTGAGAGTTCGAAAACCTGTGCATGCAGGCGCGAGGCTTTGAACGTAGCCGCGAGCTGCCTGGCGATAATCGCACAAGGATCTAGATTCTCTGCATCGAAGGCTACATACCCGAGGGGCTCATTCTGAAATACTAATGGGACGAGGGCCAGATTCAACATTTCATCTGGCGGGTAAAGAGTCGGCGGTGGAAATTCGCGGGTAGGAAAGCGTCGACTTATCGACTCCAAATCAGAATTGAGCAAGACACTCCAGGCAACGGGATCATCCCCCCCTGATTCAAAGAGTGCGATCTGCGCATGCCGTATGCCTACGTCAGCCAGGTTCGTTTCTAGGATTTCAACTGCTTGTCGTTCATCCAGGGTGGCACTTAACCGAGCGCTGAGCTCACTTAAAGTTTGGTCGGTAATTTCCTGCTGGTATTGATGCCGATAATCCTGCCGCTGGGCACTTTCGCTGATCGCGGCCCGCGCCTGATGCAATATGTCTTCGGCGAGACCTCGAGTACGGGCTTGGTCCCACCTTACTGGTAACCGAGTCATTTCACGCCGCAGAGTTGAGATGATATCCTGCCAGGGATCTATGTTATCGTCTGCCAACTCAAGTTCCTGGAGTAGCTCCATAAGCGTCGCTTGAAGGTGAGTGGAACTGCCATCGTTCAAGCTCATATAGAAGGCTTGTACTAGGTTGGTGCAGAGACGCTCTATCCGCTCCCCACTTGGGAATCGTAATGCAGAAGGCAATGTGGCGAGCATTTCATCCACAATCTGCTGTTTGACGCTGCTGATCATTGAGGTGTGTGCCCTGGATCGGCTGGGAGATGCCTGTGTTCGTGGTTTACTATTACCTGCTGACAATACAACATGCGGTATGCAACCGCAGGATTGACGAGGCACCAGCCGGGTCGGTATACGGATTGACTCTAGGCGATTTTGCCCGGTAAGGTGATCGATCATAAGCACCAACGCCTGCTGGCCAATCTCGGTCAAAGGAACATGGATGCTTGTAAGCGGTGGTACCTGCGCTATGGCATCTGGCTGATCGTCAAAGCCGATTATGGCGATGTCATGAGGGATTCGCAAGCCCCTATCCCGAATAGCCTGCATAGCCCCTATAGCGCTATTGTCGTCGCTTGCTACCAGCGCGTTAAGCTTAACTCCCGAGTCGATGATTTTCCGCGCTGCATCGTAGCCTCCCTGGAAAGTATGCCAGCCCTGCGCGACCAGCCTCGGATCCTCGTCCAGCCCGTAATCGACTACGGCTGAATGATAAGCACGTAGTCGTGATTCGCTATCACCTTTGTCGTCCGGGTTACCAGCGATGAAGCCGATGTCGCGATGACCGTGATTTATCAGGTGCGCCACTGCCTGGCGAATTCCCGTCTCATTGTCGACTGAGATCATGGGTTCTCCCTCACCCGTCGCAAGGAAGAGCACAGGATAACCTTGGTTGCTCAACTCCTTCAGGTAAAGCGAGCGTGCCTCATGGCTTAAAGGCGCGAAGACGATCAGGCCGTCTGTGTTCCAAGGACCGACCGGAACGAAATCTGAGTCTGGGGAAACTTCGGGCCAGGCTGGATAGATGCCATCAGAATGAGTCACCCGCCCCAAGCCCCATGCTAGCAATAGGTGACACTGCCGGATGCGGGCCGCCGATTGGATACCCTCCCACACCGAGGCGAGGTAACGATCCGGAATTTTACCCTCAAGGGCTGACCACCCCGGCAAAATGCCAATCGTTGGCCGATCACGCTTGAAATTTGACATTCTTGCGGTTCCTGCTGATGGACTTTATTCGAGACCACTTGATAATGATGTTGTTTTGACTCTGACCATGCGCAACCCATGGGGGTCAGGAACTTTCCAGATCTGGACAAGACCAACCTTGACGATAGTCTTAAAATTATCTTGAGTAGACAAGTACTACTATCGGGTATTGTAATTGTACTCCTGCGTCATAACCATACAAGCGCCTTTCAATGTTTTCAAAGTCTGTACTGTGTGTTTTCTCACGATCCACAATTGAGCGCTGAACGAAGCCCGATACCTATTGTAAAGATTATCGACCGGCAAACCTTTCAAGGCTAGCTTTATCTATGGAGAGGATTGTGGGAAACGCGTCGGCGGAGAGATGGCTGAAGAAATGAGCCGGGCTTGGTTAGCGAAAGGGGCGGGCAAGTTTAGAATAATTGATATCAGATTTTCCCAGATACGGCCCGGGAACTTGTTGGGGGTGAAGTTGGTCTTATGGGTATAATATCGCTCCATGCTTCTATCGATGATAAAATAAGGTGCTTTTTATCACAATTGGGCAGGAGGCATTATGAATGATCCATCTAAGACGTCCCCAAGGGGGATCCCACCCTTGTCATCACGTAATGGAAATAAAGTCTCACAGCGGGGACTGTTGAGCCTTGCTATGATGCTATCGAGCGTCGGGGCATTAACCTTTGCCCTGCTTGGCGGCGCGAGGCTAATCCTGGATATTTTCAGCGCTGGTTTAGAGAACTCCCTCAATGGCTTGGGCACGAAGGCGCTGGTGATTGCCCTCGCATATATGGTCGGGTGGCTGACTGCAATGATCGCAATCCGCGTATATAGCAACTTGATATTGCCGATCATCATCAACTTTTTCACATGGGGCTGTCTGGTGGGGGTATGCGTTCTTTATTTATTAGTGCTGCAAAGATTGTACACGCAAGGTTATGACCTGCTACACTATTGGGCATATCTAACGATTGTTGCGGCTGGCCTGCTGGCGATGGTTGGGCTTCACCTGATCATCGAGGGCCATGATCTAAGGCCGTTTGCGATCCCATTGCTTATTATCAGCCTGATCCAACTGGGGTTGATTGTGTTCCGGTATGTATTTACCGGAACGGCAAACGCCAGTTATCTCTGGAGAGATCTGCTATTCTTCCTGGGGATGGCGATTTTTTCATTTTACATGCTGGCACACGTGGGTTTGCTCAAGCCTCTACGCACCCGTCTGACTAATTATTTCGACAAGAATAGTAAGATGATCCGAACAGAAGATTGAGTTCCAGACAAAAACTTCCGAAGCCTGGTGATGTGGCTTCAGAAGTTTTTGTTTGCGGCTTTCTTTAATTCCCCAGTGGGATTTGCATGATAAACGTACTGCCAGGCAGTTTTTCCTCGTCATATCCTGGACTTTCCACCCAGATCCTGCCTTTGTGCGCTTTGACAATGCCCGCTGCGATTGCCAGCCCCAGGCCCGGGCCGCCGCCTTTGAATGTGGTACGCCCTGATGAATGCAACTCCACTTTGCCAAGCTGGTACAGTTTTTCGAAAACAATCCTATGGTTGGCAGGGTCAATCCCTATGCCGGTATCGCGAATGCGGATCTCGCAATAATCGGTGCCTCCGTCCGCTTTGATGGGATGGGCATTGACGGAGATGGAACCGCCATCGGGTGTGAATTTGACGGCATTGACGATCACATTGTCCAGCGCCTTTTGCAGAAGCTGAGAGTCTGCCAATAGCTCAGGACACATGTTGATTTCGGGATCCAGATTGAGAGTGATCTGACGTGCAGCCAGGTCATCTGCATAATCCTTTTGAATCAGGCGCAGGATCGGGCCAAGCGTTACCTTCTCGAGATGGGGGGCCAGTATCTGGTTTTCAAGGCGGGCAACGTCCAGCATGCTGTTGACGATTTGATGCAAACGGTTGGTGCCCTGCAAGACGCCATCAACCGCCTGCATGAGCGAAGGCTGCCCGAGCGTAGCCATATCCGATTTGATCATGCCCATATAGCCTTTGATGACAGTGAGTGGTGTCCGGAGCTCATGTGCCGCAACCTGGATGAAGTCGCTCTTGTTCTTGTCGAGCTTCTCGAGAGTGGTGTATGCATTATTGAGTTCATCCACGCGCTGCTCCACCATGCGCTCCATCATTTGATTGAAGCGGGTAAGTTCATCGTAAAGTCTTGCATTGTCAAGCGCGATTCCAGCCTGGACAGCGAATGTGGTAGCAAGCAGTATGTCATCCTGGCTGAACGACTCAGGCGCGCTTCGGCTGAGTGTGATCATGCCTGTTACCTTGTGCTTGGAATGGAGAGGAATCCCCAGCCACGAACGATCCTCCGGAAGCCATTCGGGCTGGTTCCAGCCATGCATGTTTTTCACGTCAGGGATCACCATTGGCTCTGATTGCCGCGCAATAATGTGATAGATGTTTGTGCCGTCGACACTATATTTCAATTCTGGCAGTGGAATATCTTGCGGCAAGCCGTGATGTGCAAGCAGGCGTGGGACGCCATTGACGTCTTCCAGGAACAAGGTACTGCGGTCATTTGGGACCAGCTGGGCCAATTGCGAAACGATCTGTTGCGGGACCTCCACCACAGTCCCCAGCGAGGAAAGCTGACGTGACGACTTTGCCAGCGCTTCTGCTGCCTGACGACGCGCCTGCTCGCTGGAATATAGTTTCGCATTCTCTGCTGCAGTCCTTTCCGCGAACTCCTTGGCGATTGCCAGTTCTATAGTACGTTCACGAGCCTCAGAAAGCAGGCGCTCCACCTCCTGTTGTGCCAATTCACGCTGCTGGACGAGCATGGTGCGCAGGAGGGCACTACTGACCAGATTGCGTATGCGCACGTATATCTCCCAGTCATGCGGACCCATCTCCACCCACATGAAACCGAAGCGGTTGCGAGCCAGGGAGAGCGGCATCACCACCGCAGTATAGCGATGGTCTTCAGGTGTTTTACCGCGTGGGACAAGTTGCCCTGTCCCGATGAATGATTCCTTGCGCGGAATCTCGAATCTTGAACCCTCATATTGCAATAGCAAGCGATAGCTTTCAGGCGGCGGTGTGCTGATGGATTGCGGTGCAGTCACATCGCTGTAGAACATCACATACCAGCGCTCTATGCCCATGGCAGGGAAGTGTGTCGAGATGACGCTGCCGATCTCATCCAGGCTCATGGCAGGTGCCATCGAGAAACTGAATCCCTGCAACAGGTTTTCCTGTTGTTCAAGTACAAGCCGTCGATAGGCCTGTGAGCGTTGTGAAAGTTCGCCTGCCAGCAGACGCGCCTGCTGGAATAAGTTCTCCGCTCTCAGCATGGTTGTGTGGCTGGGAATGCCGCCCAGCGCATAGCGGCGCATCGTCGAGATCATGTTATGCCACACGGATGTTGTCAGACCGTGCTTTTGCATCAGTTCGATCACGGCATTGATCGTTTTCAGGAAATCATCACTGGATGATTTCTCGTGCAATGTCAAAAGGAAGGTGTCCCAGGCGCGGCCAAAAGCATCCCTGAATTGCAGAAGCGCTGGATCCTGCTCTGTGACGCCCGCCGAGTTCAACAAAGCGCGCAACGCGGCTTCGCGTTTGTTTTCCAACCTGCCTGTTTTTGCAACATCACGCGGCGCTACAGCTGCCTGACGGACATTCTCTGGCAGGCATCCGCATGACCAGCGGACCAGTAATTGCGTGGGTGTGAGTGTCACCGGCGCAAGCTTTCCCCCATTGATGCGCCTGAGCAAAGCCTCCAGCGCATGTTTTCCGGCGGTGTAAAAAGACTGGCGCACGGTCGTCAATGGTACGCCAGTTGCCTGAGCTTCGCGCAAATCGTCGAAACCTGTGACAGCCAGATCATCCGGGACGCGAATGCCGCGCTGTTGAAGCACCTCCAGCGCGCCGAATGCCATGCGGTCATTCGCGGCGACAAGGGCCTGGAAGCGACTCCCGCGTTCATCCAGCAATGTGCGCACTGCGGCCCTTCCGCTTTCAAGGGTGTAATCACCATCCACTACAAGTCTTTCATCGTAGCGAATACCATGCGCCTGGAGTTCATCCTGATATGCCTGAAACCGCTGCTCAGCATCTATCTGGCCCTCGATCCCACGAATGAAGGCAATCCGTTTGTACCCGTGTGTTTCGATCAGATGACGCATCGCAGCGCGCATTCCCTCCATATTATCCGGAATGAACATCGACGCGCCTTCGATTACCACCGACTGGGTTACGATGGGCAGATCGCTGTAGAGCGCAGAGAATTCCCTGAGATCCTGAGTGCTCGTGCCATAGGCGACATCGGCGGTCAACAACAATCCATCGAATTGATCGGGTTTGACAAGGTCGTATAACCCATAGGACGGCTTGGCCTGATTGGGTTCCCTGAGAGGTGTTAGTTTTCCCCCGATAAAATGGACAAGGTTCACATTATTTTCTTCAGCAGCCTTGGTAATACCCGCGATGAACTCTGCTCCCCATTCACGGCCCACTTGTGATGCGAATACACCAATCGTTTTACGTTGATAATATGGCTTGGTCGGAGACAGCATTACCTGCGTCCTATTGAATAGGATGGGATTATATCCTTGATTTCAGAACGGCGTAAAACGAAAGGATGACAAGCTATACCCTCACCTGCACTTCCCGGCACTACTCGCCCGGTGCAAGTGTTGACACGGCTCAGGACATCGCTTCACGCTTCGCGCAAGCCGCCAGGAACATACTAAAGTGCGAGTCTCATCTGCCATTGTGACAATTCTTTGCGCTCAAAGCCTGCGCGCTCGAAGACCTGCCCAAACTCTTCGGGGTAGATCGCGGGGACATGCCATGTCTTGCCCACATGATGGGCAATGATATTTTTCAACATATCTACACCCAGGCTGTTCCCACGCGCATGTGGCTCAACAAGTAGAGACCAGATTACCACATGCTCTGTATCCGGATTCGAGATCGCGGCATATGCTGGCCCTTTACGATAAGCACGTGTTGGCCGCGTCATCTGCGCGATGGTTTCAGCGGATAACTGCCATGGCAGGTCTGGTAGTCCATGTTGCGATATCAAACGTCCCATCTCGCGTAAATCCATTTCCGGACAATCACTTGTCTCCTGCTGTGCTGCATTCTTGTGGATCAGCCTGATCAATCTCCTTACGGTTTGAAAACCGCATTTTTGATATAACCGGACAGTAGGCCCATTGCCTTCGATCACTTCAAGCACCATTTCGCGATCTTGGCGTTCACATGCCTCGCGAATAAGTTTTTCAATGAACCATGTCTCTGCGCCCCCTGCCGCGCATTCCGACTGAAACGCCCATCCCTGCAAGCCGGCTGGCCCAGCCGCGGCGTGCGATCAATGCGATCCCTGAAGGTTCTTCATCTGCAAGTAGCACGCGGCTGGCGGATAAATCCAGGCTATCTTTGCGGAGCATCGCCAGAAATGCGGGAATGTTGAACTGAATGGGAACCAAGTAGTTCTCAAAGCCGTGATTCAACAATTTTACGCGATCAGTCAACGGGTAGTCTGAAGCGGGTTTAATGTCGAATTCCATGATGTCTCTCTTGAAAATGATAAGTCAAGCCTTGCGAAGGCCGGATTGCCTCGTCAGTCCGGTGCCTAATGGAACCTTCACAAGGCTGTTTCTTTGATGGATGCTGTCGTCACATTCTACCCCTGTCCATTGTATAATCTGCAAATCCAAAAGGATGCTATCATGACGGATTTTCCCAAACTTGCGCGCAAACTTACGTGGGTGCTCTTTGCGAACCAAAGCCTGGCATCCGCAGGCTTTATCGCATCCGCAACCCTCAATTCCATCATCGGGGCAAAACTGGGCGGCAATCCTTCTCTTGCTGGGGTGCCTTCGGCTGTTTATCTTCTTGGCGCGGCCTTTGCTGCCTCAGCCTGGGGTTATCTGATGGATCGCATTGGCCGAAGAAATGGTATCGTCTCTGGTCTCCTCATAGGCGTGATTGGCAACGCGCTGGTCTTGTATGCCATTGGTATTTCCTCCTTCCAGCTGTTTCTCACCGGCATGGTGCTCATGGGGATCACCAATGCGGCGGTTATACTCGGACGCTTTGCCGCTGCAGAAGTGAACCCACCTGAAAGACGCGGCGCGGCGATCTCGAATGTGGTCGTTGGAGGCACTTTTGGCGCGATCGTGGGGCCACTGCTGGTCGGGCCGATGGGAAACTTCGCCAGCTCCTTGGGAATGGATGAGCTTGCAGGGGCATATCTCGCTACCCTGGTCCTGTTTGCGATTTCAGCCGTTGTTGTCTTCGCCGGTCTTCGACCTGACCCGCGCGATCTCGGAAAACAGGTCGCTGCGCAATATCCTGATCCTAGCCTGACC
>DASWKT010000308.1:0-27007 GCA_036396515.1 Anaerolineales bacterium
CGAGATGGTGATGCCTGGCGATGATGTCAACCTGACGGTGGAGCTGATCGTGCCGGTGGCGTTGGAGCAGGGCTCGAAGTTCGCCATCCGTGAAGGCGGTCTGACCGTCGGCGCGGGCGTCGTTACTAAAATTATTGAATAAATAGAAAGTTGGTAAGGTAAGAATGGCATCCAAGAAGAAAGATGTTCGACCGGTCATTACGCTGCAATGCAACGACTGTAAAGGTCGAAATTACACCACCGAGAAGAATCGCCGCAACGATCCGAATCGGCTTGAGTTCAGCAAGTTTTGCCCGAACTGCAGAAAACATACTTTGCATCGCGAGACGAAGTAAGTATTTCAGGGGCATATGTTCTAATGGCATAATTTGACATTGAACATATGACACTGATTGAAGGCCAGTAGCTCAATTGGTAGAGCACTCGTCTCCAAAACGAGCGGTTGTGGGTTCAAGTCCTGCCTGGCCTGTATGTAGCAAGAGCGAAACGCCGCTGTGTGTAGGCGGCGTTTTAGCCGTATGAACAATGAAGGAGTAACTGACCTTGAAGGATAAGAGCAGGAGCAAGAAACAGAACATATTCCAGTCGTTTTTTCGTGAGACGACTGGCGAACTCCGCAAAGTTTCCTGGCCTACCTGGCCAGAAGTGCGTCAGTTGACAGTCATTGTTTTGCTGGTTATGGTCGTGATGGGCGCGATCCTGGGTTTGACCGATGCAACCGCCCGCGTGTTCTTAAATGTGTTGCTAGGTCTCTAACAAAAGTTTGAGGTTGTAATGTCTTTGCAGGAATCGAAAGAGCAATTCGAACGTGAACAAGAGGAACCTACTGAGGAATCTCCGTTAGATTCGGATACACTTACCTCGTCAAGTGAACCCGAGTCTGTTGACGTTCCTATGGAAGAGGTCACCCCTGCTTCTTCGGATGATTCCGATTCGATGGATGAACCCGAAGCTGCAGACGACGTTCCTGCTGGCGAAAACCTGTCACCGCCTTCGGATGCGGCATCTCCGCCAGAAGCGACTGAGGGCCCTGCCTGGTTTGTGATCCATTGCTATTCCGGTTACGAGAATAAAGTGCGCCATAACCTTGAGCAGCGTATCGAAACAATGGGTATGAAGGATAAGATCTTTGATGTTGTTATTCCCACCCAGGAAGAGATCGAAGTCAAGGATGGCAAACGCCGAACCGTGGAGCGACATATCTTCCCAGGTTATGTACTGGTGAATATGCAATTGACTGAAGAATCATGGTATGTGGTTCGTAATACACCAGGTGTAACAGGTTTTGTTGGGATGGGCAATCAGCCCACCCCTCTGCGTCCTGAGGAAGTGTCTCAGATCATTAAACGCATGGAAGCTGAAGCGCCGACTGTTAAAGTCTCGTTCAAGGTTGGAGAGCGCGTCCGCATTGTTGATGGTCCGTTCAACGATTTTCGCGGTATTGTGTCTGAGATTGATATGGAACGTACCAAGGTCCGCGTGCTCGTTTCCTTCTTCGGTCGCGAAACGCCCGTAGAATTGGATTTCTTGCAGGTAGAAAAATCATAGTTTAAACAGTAACAGGCTGAGGCTTGCGCGAAGCGCATCTTCGACAAGTTATCTGCCTGATACGGTGGGAGTGGCGCCGAGGCGCCACGCTAAAACCACGAAGGAGTAAATATGGCAAAGAAGTTTAAGGCAATCGTTCGTCTCCAGCTGGAAGCTGGAAAGGCCAACCCGGCGCCTCCTGTAGGTCCCGCGCTGGCCGGCCATGGTATCAATATCATGGCTTTTTGTAAGGAGTACAATGCCCGCACGTCGAATCGTCAGGGCGAGGTGCTGCCCGCCGAGATTACCGTCTATACCGACGGTTCGTTCACCTTTATCTTGAAGACCCCGCCAGCGGCTGTGCTTTTGCGCAAAGCCGCGAAGGCCCCGAAAGGATCCGGCGTACCCAACAAGGAAAAGGTTGGTAAAGTGACGCGCGCGCAGGTAAAGGAAATCGCGGAATTGAAGATGAAAGATCTGAACGCGATTGATATTGAAGGCGCAATGAAACAGGTCGAAGGTACTGCCCGCTCGATGGGCATTGCCGTAGTTGAATAAATTTGTGGGAGGGATAGTAGTGACGGCAGCTGCCGTCCGCTACAGAACCCGCTTGCACCACGGAGGATAAAATGGCTAAACACGGAAAAAAATATATGGCCGCTCTGGCCAAAGTGGATATAGATAAGGAATATACTTCGCGTGAAGCAGTCGCGCTCGCGAAGGAGACCCAAATTACCAAATTCGATAGCACAGTGGAAGTGCACATGCGCACCGCGCTTGACCCGCGCCAGGCTGACCAGCAAGTGCGCGATGTGGTTGTACTGCCAAATGGCCTGGGTAAGACTGTGCGGGTGCTGGTCTTCGCGCAAGGTGAAGGCGCTGCCGCGGCTCGTTCTGCTGGTGCGGATCTGGTCGCTGATGACGATGAGACCTTGAAGAAGATTGAAGGCGGCATGTTGGATTTTGATGTCGCTATTGCCACGCCAGATGCCATGGGCAAGGTAGGTCGTTTGGGCCGCATACTTGGCCCGCGCGGTCTCATGCCAAACCCGAAGGCTGGTACTGTTGTTGGTGCAGACAATTTGGCGCGTGCGATCAAAGAGGCGAAGGCAGGACGTGTTGAGTTCCGTCTTGATAAGACCGCCAATATCCATGTTTCGATTGGCAAGGCCTCATTCAGTACCGATCAGCTCTATCAGAACTTTGCGGCATTAATGAATGCAATTCTTAAAGCACGTCCGTCTGGCGCAAAAGGTGAGTATGTTAAGCGCGTAACGGTGACAACAACAATGGGCCCTGCGATCAGAGTTAACCCAAATGAGGCCCTGAATCTGGAAGGCATCGAGTAAAATAACTCGGTAAACCTGCAAGCCACTTCGCCGATGAAGGCGGGTGTGGCGCTTTGGCGCCACTTAATATCCTGCTTAGGTGAAGACGAGAAGCAAAATCACCTCCCCAAGGGTGTTGCTAAAGTCTTTGCCTGTAAAGTGGCAAAGACTTTTTTATCGAAAGGAGGTGAGTGTCCTTTGGCAATCTCAAAAGAACGGAAAGATGAAGTGCTGACGCAGTATACGGATTGGCTAAAACAGAGCCAGGCGGTAGTTCTTGTGGAATATACAGGCGTGAAGATGAAAGACCTGGATAACATCCGTGCCAAGATCCGCGAATCGGGTGGCGAGTTCCATGTAGTAAAAAATACGCTGGTTCGCCGCGCCTTTGCCGATAGTGGGATGGAACTTCCCACAGATTACCTGGTGAAGAGCACGGCTATATCTTTTGCTTTTACCGATCCGGCTTCAACCGCAAAAGCGCTGAGCGATGCAACGAAAGGCAACGAATTCGTCAAAGTGAAAGGCGGATTCATGAGCGGACAATTGCTCAATGCTGCGCAGGTCAAGGCATTGTCTGAAATGCCCCCGCTGCCTGTTGTACGCGCTCAATTGCTGGGCGTTCTGCAAGCCCCGGCTGGTAAACTGGTCCGTACAATTGCCGAACCGGCGCGCGGTTTGGCTGCCGTTATCAAGGCTTTTGCTGAGACAGCACCAGCTGCGGCATAATTGATTATTTGTCATTGCGAACGTGAAGATTGCTCCTCGCAATGACGTGTTGAAATAAAAATCTATCACTAAATAAGTAAGGAGTGCTAAACAATGGCTGAAAAGCTTGAAAAATTCGTGGAAGAACTTTCCACACTTTCCGTCCTTGAGGCGGCTGAACTGGTGAAGTTGCTGGAAGAGAAGTGGGGCGTTTCCGCTGCTGCTCCCGTTGCAATGGCTGCTATGCCTGGGGCGGCTGCTGCTGCTGAACCTGTTGAAGAAAAGACTGAATTCGATGTGGTCATCAAGGAGACTGGCGCGAAGAAAATCGACGTCATCAAAGTCATTCGCCAGCTGACCAGTCTCGGCCTCGGCGAAGCCAAGACCATGGCTGAAACCCCTGGTGGCAAAGTGCTCACCGGTGTTGGCAAAGATGCCGCTACTGAGGCAAAGAAGAAATTGGAAGAGGCTGGCGCAGTAATCGAACTGGCGTAAGCTTCTTTCATGATTACATCAAAAAGACGGCTCCAAGGTCGTCTTTTTTGATTCTGTAAGGTCAGGAGCAGTACCAATCTCCTAGCAGGACCAGTTGACTTTTCTTCTGGAGTCCTTATAATGGTTGCAGTCTATGGTCTGACCACCATACCACGAGAAAACTATGAAAATACAAAAAATCTCCCACAAAACTCTTGCAGAGACTGCGGCTGCGAAAGTGGCCGCTTCTTTACTGGATGGAAGCCTTGCTCAGGGATCACAACTCCCTCCTGAGCGTGAATTGATGAATCAATTAGGTATTAGCCGGGCTACCCTGCGCGAGGCATTGAAGGCATTGGAAGAAAACCGGCTGGTTGAAGCTCGCCCTCATGTTGGCTGGTTCGCGCGGAAGATCGATGATACGAACATTACTCAGGCAAAGGAACTGGCCAACGATGGGGAGACTAGGTCTTCTCGTACGGCTACCAATGAACCTCTTACAGGACCACGCCGGATACCGGTGGCGCCTGAAAAGCCCATCCATATCCCTAACCTGCAAAAGGACCGCCTGGGCACTTTCGAGTTCATCTCCTGGTGGGAACGCGAGAAGGTCAAACAAGCAAAAGTGCTCATCATTGGAGCTGGTGCGCTCGGCAATGAAGTCATCAAGAACCTGGCCCTAATGGGTGTGGGAAATATTTTCATCATCGATTTCGATAAGATTGAAGCCGCCAATCTCAGCCGTTCCGTGTTATTTCGCGAATCTGATAACAATCGCAGCAAAGCGGAAGTGGCTGCGGCGCGCGCAAAAGCCGTAAACCCGGAAGTACATATCCAATATCTGAATGGAGATGTCACTACTGGCCTTGGATTGGGAATTATCCGCCGCATGGATGCCATCATTGGCTGTCTGGATAATCGTGAAGCCCGTTTGGCAGTCAATCGTTTTTGCTACTGGATGAATAAGCCCTGGGTGGATGGTGCCATTCAGGAACTGCTTGGTTTGCTGCGTGTGTTTGTCCCAGGTGAGGGAGCCTGCTATGAATGTACTCTTACCGAGCAGGCTCTTCGTGATCTTTCATTGCGTTATTCGTGCCAGTTGCTGGCGCGTCAGAATGTGCTGCTTGGAAAGGTTCCCACTACACCGACGATTGCCTCGATCATTGGTGGCATGCAATCACAGGAGGCGCTCAAACTGATCCATAGTATGACCGTCGAGCCGGGCAAGGTGGTGCACTTCAATGGCCTGACCAATATGATGCATACCACTGCCTATGTGCCGCGTGAAGATTGTGAAAGTCATTGGGCTTATGGTGAAATCACCGAGTTACCGGCGCGCGCGGAACGAACGACTCTTCAGGATCTGCTCCGAATCGCTCGCTCGGATCTTGGCCCGCAGGCAGTGATCGAGCTTGATCAGGAACTGGTCATCTCTCTCGAATGTCCAAACTGCCACACGATGGAACAAGTGCTCCAGCCCCTAAGCCAGATCACTTTCGAAGCCGGGCATTGCCCAACATGTGGCACGCTGCGCGACGCACAGTTCACTCATTTAATTACAGGAGAAGAGAACTTCCTGCACCGCACATTAAGCAGTGTTGGCGTGCCTGCCTTGCATATCCTGCGCGCCCAAAATGGTTTGGAATATCGTTTCTACGAACTGACAGGTGACTTGCCCGAGGCGTTGCATTTTCGCCACTTTGAGCAAAACCCTTCCGAAAAGACCCAACCGCTTAATGAACGTATCCGTCTGAAGGGTGAGCTGCACTTGCCAGACTCTTCAACGAGTTCTTCGCGAATCCGGATTCAAATCAAGGAAGAGCCTCCTCAGAACACTGTTAGCATAAAGCCGAAAGCCGCACCCATTCAAATTAAAAAGGACAAGAAAGATAAGATCAAGCTCTCGGCTTCAACTGCTACCAAACATATCCGCTATGAGAGCGTGGAGCGCCCGGTCCGTGGTACTTCCAATTTGGGTCGGGGCCGTGTAAAAGTATGCAAGCTATAGTGGAATAGGCCATGGCAATGCGTGCTGCAACGATGACTCCGCTGAGTCCTGTGGATACTTCTACGGTTGTAAAGGAACCAAGCGATTTGTTTCGCAAATTGCTTTTGCTTTGTTTGTTGATCACTGCGGCTGCGGCATCGATCGCAGTGTTATTCAAGAATCAGATCAATTTTCCTCTTCTCCTATCCACTTTTTTTGCCGATGCCAGCCTGGGTTTGATTGCCGGCTTTGGAACAAGATTTGTCCTTCACAAACGAGATTGGTTCACTCAACTTCTTGTCGGAATTGTGACCGCTATCATTGGGATGACCATGATTGGTTTTTTCACCCATTGGGTGTTAGGCATTGGCCCAATCGAACTGGAGCGTAAAGCAGCAGAACAGATCCGACAGATTCGTATATTTGATCGCGATCTCGTGGATCAAATCAATTCAATGAGGATTGATTCACACCGTTTATTGGAATTCCACAAAATGGATTGGGCTGACCCGGTTCATCTTGGGATCAGTTTGATCATGGCTGCGTTGGCATTACGGGCATGGCCGAATCCTGCACCCACACTCCAACCTGTTGAAGTTGTACCTCTGCCCGAGCCACCACCGACACGAACGAGAACAAGGGCGACGCGGTCCAAGAGGGGGAGGAGAACCACCTCCTCGGCATCCACTTCATCCAATGGACGAGCTACTGTCGAACTACCTGGAAGCTGGTCCACGCGCTTGAGGCCGAATCCTGCGTCTACGCCGCGGACTCGCTCAAATAACGGCAGTCGCTCGACGGTTGTAAAGGAACCGAAAAAGGCCAAGGATAGGGATTCGGTTGTGAGGCCAAAGCGCAGACGTTCTCGTCGCAAGCCACAGATTCAGTTTGCGTTGGTCGAAGAACATCGTTGCCCCTATTGTCTGGATGCTGTCACTCATCATGATCCACGCGGAGTCAAAGAATGCGACGTTTGCCATACATTACATCATGCAGATTGCTGGGCCATTACCGGCTTTTGCCAGGTACCACATCTGAATACTTAATGGGAGGTTTCAACCATGCCTGATTTGAATGTGACCTTTGTGTTACCAAGCGGCGGCGCCCGTACTGCGGAAGTGCCTGATGATGTCCCTGTCCGAGCTCTGATGACCGAACTGATCTCGATGTTAAAACTGCCCACCATCGGCCCGGATGGACGCCCCATGGCCTATCGTATGGACAGCAAAGCACTGGGTCGTGAACTACGTGAAGATGAAACTCTCGCGGATGCAGGCATCCCGGATAATGATCGCCTGATGTTGACCGCGGATATTACGGCGGGCGCGGGCGGCATGTCTGTTGCTGAGACCCCGCGCATGCGGCGACTGCGAGGCGATTACGAATTGATGCGAGAGCTGGACGCACGCAGCGACTTGATCTCTTTCAAGGCTTCTTCCCCGAATCCCAACCTTCCTCCGGAGCGCTATATTGTTACGTTCAAGTGTAAGAGCATTATCAGTGTGGATCGTCAGGGCAACCCGAAATTTGGCGAGCACCACCAGGTTGAGATCTATCTGCATAATCAATATCCACACCGCTGGCCGGGTATGAAATGGCTGACGCCCATATGGCACCCCAATATCAATCATCTCAATGGGAGTGTATGTATCGATGCAGCCTGGTGGGCCGCCAGCAGGTCACTGGATCGACTCGTTATCATGCTGGGTGAGATGCTCCAATATAAGAACTTCCATGATGATCCCACCAAACCACCATTCCCCTGGGATGCGGAAGCTGCACGCTGGTGTCGTGAATATCGCAAGAAGCATCCCACTATTTTTCCTCTCGATCACCGTGAATTGTTGAGGCCTGAGCGCGTAAAGCTTACGTCCGCAGATTCGGGCCAAGTAAAGCCAAAAGCGCAGGTGAAGCTTAAATCTGAAATACTGGCAAAGAAGAAACCCAAAATTCACTTGCGATAGCCGGACCGCCCTGCAAATGCAGAAGCGAAATATTCCCCATGGCTGCGGACCAGCCAACACTCTTGGAAAGGAGATTAAAAATGGCCGATATTCCTGTCACGATTGTGCTTCCCTCTGGAGGTAGCCGCAATGCTGAAGTACCCAATGAGGTGCCGGTGAAGGAGTTGCTCCCTGAGCTAACAACTTCACTAGAACTGCCGGTCACCGGTCCGGATGGACGCCCGATGGCCTATCGTTTGGACAGCAAGGCGCTGGGTCGCGAATTGAAAGAAGAAGAGACCCTGTCACAAGCTGGGATTCCCGAAGGCGACCGGTTGATGATGACCGCTGACGTTACCGCGGGATAACCTCATGACCCAGGCCGCCCCGGCGGGCCGAGGCAGCCTGGGTCATTGATTATCAAAATTATTGATAATCCCCAAGAGAACTTTTATGTCCCGATTCAAGATTCGCATTGCACCACCTGATACGGTCAAGCCCGAAAGCGCGTTACAGCCGAGGGAATTTGCCCAACGCTGGGATTCGCCCTACGATAACCACAGTCATCAGCCCCTTGTCTCGGTCTATGTGACACGCCCAGCGTATATCCGTATCTGTGTACACGCGTGTACTGCCGAAGTGGAAGTTGGAGGTGTACTGGTTGGTCAGTGGTGCATGGACGAACAGACGGGTGAACAGTTCATTGTTGTAAAGCATGTGCTCCCGGCCCGGCATACAAGGCAGGGAAGCGTCTACCTGACATTTACCCAAGATACATTGGTTGATATGCACGATCAGATCGACCGGCGCTTTGAAGGCGAGAAGATCGTTGGATGGTTCCATACACATCCACGAATGGGTGTTTTTCTTTCCCATTACGACACGTTTTTACATCACAACTTTTTCCCCGAGCCCTGGCAAGTGGCATTGGTTGTGGAGCCCTTTTCCTCAGTGGCCGGATTTTTCATCCGCCAGGCAGATGGTATTTTCGACCCCACTCGTTATTTTGGCTTTTACGAAATGGACGGAGCTTCCGGGCGCAGTGTCGTCCGCTGGCAAAATTTGCAGAAGGTTGAAGTCGAATCAAAGGAGGTTCCTTATGAATAGACGTATGCGTACTTACTATTACGCATTGCTGGGAGCAATCGGTGGATTGGTCGGCTGGCAGATCAGCGATTTGATCGGCCTCTCGTTTGCCTCGAACCTGTATCTCAGCGAAGCCCTGGTGGGTGCCTTGATTGGCCTGAGCGTGGGCTTGTTCATCGGCCTCACGGAAGGCGCATTGACGCGCAATCCTGTGCAAGCGCTTAGATCGGGCATTTTTGGTGGATTGCTGGGGTTAGGTGCCGGCGCGATCGGTCTGCCGTTGAGTGAGTTTTTATTCCAATTCGTCGGAGCAGGAGTCATGGGTCGCGCGCTTGGCTGGGGCATATTCGGTCTGCTGATCGGGTTGGCAGAGGGCATGGTTGGAAGAACACAAGCCTGGAAGGGGATGTTAGGTGGATTCATCGGGGGTGCACTGGGAGGAATCCTGCTCGAATCCGTGCACAATTGGCTGCAAGATCCACTCACGGGAAAAGCGGCTGGGCTGGTTCTGCTTGGTGCTTCTGTAGGCGCGTTCATTTCGCTCATCGCTGTTCTGCTTTCCCGCGCTTGGCTCGAAGTTAAATCAGGCAAACTCAAAGGGACTGAATTTATGCTCGACAAATTCATGAACAAGGGTTTTCCTTCGGTTGCAATAGGAAGTTCACCTTTGAAATCTGAGATTGTGCTTCCGGACCCTGACATCGCTCCCCAACACGCCATGTTGAGCGGAGATGGAATGTCCTTTAATTTGAAAGACATGAGTCTCTCCGGGACCTTCATTAACAACCGAAAGATCGAACGTGTGCAATTGGCAAATGGTCAAAGAATCCGTATGGGCAATACGGAATTGGTGTATCACGAAAGGAGATAACCATGCTCAAACTAAACCGCCTTATCATTACTCTCCTGCTTATCTCGATCAGCGCCTGGCCGCATGCAGCGGTTTCCGCGCAGGGAGAAGCGCCCCAGATTCGCATCACACAGGTGGATAATTCCAGGTTCCCGAATGTAACGGTCTATGTTTCAGTTACGAACGCGGCCGGCGAGCCGGTCGGTATTGACCCGGCAACAATTGAGATCCAGGAGAACGGCCAGTTGATGCAGCCAGTTGATATCCAGGGTGGTGGTGACGCAGGAGGAGAGGCTATTCCGGTGACAACCATGCTGGTGATGGATATCTCCGGGAGCATGGATAAAAATGACAAACTTGCGGCTGCCAAGGAGGCTGCCAAGAGCTATGTCAACCAAATGCTCCCTGGTGATCAGGCCGGGTTGATCGCCTACGATACACAAGTGTATACCATCCAGCCGCTCACAACTGACATTACAGCATTAACCAGCGCCATTGATAGATTGAAGACTGGCAGCGACACAGCCATGTACAATGCCCTGATCGAGGCGGAAAAAGCTTTGGAGAATGCTTCAGGCCGCAAAGCGATCATCGTGCTCACGGATGGGTTGGATAACCGTAGTCAGAGCACCCTTGAGGATGTGGTTGCTGGAATCAGCCAAAGCGGACTTACGATCTCTGCCATCGGCTTCGGTGATGTTGGGACGGTTGGACAAGCCGGACTCAACGAGTCCGCGTTGAAATCCCTGGCCGAACAGGCTGGAGGCATCTATGGTTTTGCGACAGATTCGGAAGCTTTGAAGGGTCTATATCAACAGCAAAGCCGCGTGCTTCAAAGTGAACATCAGATCACTTACGTTTCCCCTTCTACCCTAAGAGATGGAATTAACCGAAATCTCACTGTTTCTTTGGCAGGAGGAGCAACTTCCGTAGAAGGCAAATATAATCCCGGCGGTGTGTTGCCTGAGGTTTCAAGCCGGTCATGGTCGATGTTCGTGATCATGTTACTGGGACTACTGGCTTTGTTGTTAGTGCCGATGCTGGTCAACCTTGGGAAACAATCATTGACTGCCTCGGGACGCAAACCCAGTAGCACTCGATCTATTGGCAGGTCATCTCAGCCTGCAAGAGGACGGATCAAACTCAAATAGTTCATGGACGGCTCGCGCGAAGCGAGCCGTCTTTTTGATTTCCCTCTCGCGTCATTTTCCTGACCCTGGACCTGTTGCCGATACAATCAGGCCATCGTGCCATTCAGGATCATCCGTTAAAAAAGATCGAAAAACCAGGTATCGTTCATGCTGATCAGTACTATCTGCATTGGCGTGATAGGTTTCCTTGTCTCTAAATATTGCCACCAGATAAAACTCGTCGGAATCTTCATCCATTTGAAAATAATAGTCTGCTACCCAGCCTGCGATGGACGCGTCGCCGAAGCTGTCCATGGCTCTGATGAATTCTTCCTTTACCCCGGGTTTGATGCGGAAGTGGGCAATAGTCCCGTACATATGAACCTCTCTTGAAAATAATTTGGGTTTGCCTTGCGAAGGTTTCGTCAGGAGCATAGAGGGCAGGGCTAATTTTCATTCGTTATTGGATTATATCGCCCTAGATTTTTAATGGTGAGGAATCAAAAGAGACGACCCATTGGGGTCGTCTCTTTTCATTATCAGGTTTTTGTTTAGGCTGCAAGTGGTTTATCTAATTTGCGGATGACCATAACCACTTTACCTTTGATCTCCAATGGTTCGCTTTTCTTGACGAAGATAGGTTTCATGGTTGGGTTGGCAGGTTGAAGACGATAGCGGTCCTTTTCCCTGAAAAAGTATTTCAGCGTCGCTTCGTTATCGCGCGGCAGCCAGACTGCCACCATTTCGCCGTTACGTGCATCATTGGCCGGCCTCAGTACAACGATATCTCCATCATTGATCATTGCATCGATCATGGAGTCTCCCTTTACTTCCAGGGCAAAGAGAGTATCACCTTTTTCCTTTGCTGGCAGGAGACTGCGCGCAATTTCCACAGCATTCGATTCGTTATCGGTCATATAACTGACACCAGCTTCCAGTTCAGGGAGAGGTAGACCAGCCGCAATTCGGCCAAGCATAGGCACGCGGAGAGTATCTGTTGATATGTTGGGCCCCGAAAGCCGGACTCCGCGTGAAATCTTACGATCGCGCTCGATCATGCCCTTCTTTTCGAGTTGATCGAGATAATAATTGACGACCGAAGTGGAAGAAATGCCGGTCTTTTCACCTATCTCGCGTATAGACGGCGGGTATTTATTTTCCCGCTGATAGTCTTGAAGGAACTCAAGGATCTTTTGGTGGCGTTCGCCTAATCCTTTACTTTTGCGTACCATCATAGCAACCTCCGGAGCATTCTTCGCTCATTTGTGCTATGAATGATAACCGAACGTCTGTTCTGTGTCAAGTGCGCTGAGATCCAATTTCCATCTCTAGATCCAGGTGCGGCGGCGCATCCAGATATACATACCAATTGGCATTATGAAAATAGTGACCAGGGTTAGATAAAAAACCGGGTTTGTTGTCCAGCTCTTCAATGTGCCAAGTGGCTCGAAGAAGTTCATTCCGAAATAGCCTGTCAGGAAAGTGAGGGGCATGAAAAGAACAGTGATGGTTGTGAGGGTTTTCATGATCTCGTTCATGCGATTGTTTATCACGGATAGATAGGTATCCAGCACGCCACCTACCAGATCACGCAGGCTCTCGTTCAGGTCATGCAAACGGACGAGGTGGTCGTAAATGTCACGGAAGAAGATACGGTCTCTTGGGTCAATGACTTTGTAATCGTCACGAGCAAGTTTATTCAGAACCTCGCGCTGGGGGAGCAAGATCCGCCTCATAGCCAGTAAAACGCGCTTTAGCGCAAACAGTCTTTCGAGAGTCCGGGGCGAAGGCCGGTCAAATACCTGGTCCTCGATCTGGTCAATTGCCTCATCAATTTTCTCCACAACAGGCATATATTCAGCAACGAGATAATCTGTGATCTTATAGAGCAGATGATCAGCGCCTTCTTGAAGGGTGCGCGGGTCACGGTCACAGGAATTCCAGGTCTCTTCAATCGCTGTGATGGGATTGTCGTGGTGTGTCACAATGTAATTCGGGCCCAGGAAGATATCCAGTTCATCAACATGGCTGTTCCACCCGTCACCATCCTTTGTCACGTTCATATAATTGAGAACGATGTATAGATAATCTGTCCAATCATCAAGCCTGGGGACGTGCGTTTCCTGCAAAGCATCGTCAATTGCCAGTGGGTGGAACCCAAAGCTTTGTAGGATGGGGAGGCAGATCTCTGGTGGCTCACTGACGAAATCCACCCAGAGAAGGCCCTGACGGCTTTGGGTAAGTTGGGGGAATTCGTGGGCAGGGATGTCTTTTCGGATCGGATTCCCCGGCACAAAGTAAAGTGATCGAATCATAATTATCTCCGTGGTGGAAATGTGTTTGAAAATTGTCTTTCTTGAGTAATACCTCAGTTTTTTTGAACTTTCTGAATTATTGGTTGATTAAATTGATAAACACCTTGACAAAATCAAGATTTCGTCTATAATATTTTTAGAAATTGATTAGTTGAATAACAAAATGAAGCCAAAGGCTTCGAGATATGAGAACGTAGACTCCTTTTGCAAAAGTGTTCCGTCGTTGTCATATTATAAGCCTTATCACAATTGACCTTGTTATTTTTCGGAGGTTCCCTATGTATGCTGCGCCAACTCGTTGCCCCGTGTGTCGTTCAGAATTAACGGTCAGCCGTTTGCATTGCCCATCCTGTGATACTTCAATCGAAGGCCAGTTCACAGGCGGACCGTTTGCACATCTCACAGCCGAGCATCTCGACTTCATTGTGACCTTTGTGCGCTGTGAAGGCAAGATCAATCGAATGGAACAGGAACTTGATCTTTCCTATCCGACGATTAGAAACCGTCTGCATGAAGTGATCCGTGCCCTTGGCTTTGAACCCGGTAAGGATGAAGTGGTTGAGGTCAGCCCGGAAAAAAGAAGCAATGTGCTTGAAGATCTGGAAGCGGGCAAGATTTCACCCGATGAAGCCATGCGCTTATTGCGCGGTGAGGAGGCGTAGACGATGTCCAAGACAGTTTCTGCAGGTACATCCCCGAAGATTAAGGTTGAGGCCATCGATGGAGACCTCAGTGTTGTGGGTTGGGATGGCAGCGATATTCTGATAAAAGGCGATGATGAGGACATCCAGCTTGAGCATACCGGTAATGAGGTATCGCTTTCCTGTAGAGGCGATCTTTCACTACGAGTCCCCAAAGGTGCTTCATTCGAATTCGTAATGATAGGTGGAGATGCTTCCATTCGCGGTGTAACAGGCAATATCCAGTTGAAAGAGGCAAGCGGGGACCTTTCGATACGCGATGTGGGATCGATCTCGATTGATTCGGTTCGAGCTGACTTCAGCCTGCGTGGTGCAAAGGGAAATCTCTATGTCAAGAGCGCACATGGAGATGTCTCCATCCGTGATGTGGAAGGAAATGTGACGCTTGAGTCTGTAGCAGATGATCTTGCATTACGCGGTGCGCGCGGCAACATAAAAGTCAATGTAGGGGAGGATGTGGTTGTTTATCTTGACCCGAAAGTGGACGGGGCATATTCCATTACGGCAGGTGACGATATTTTGCTTGTCCTGCTGCCCAATGCGAACGTGACCTTATCCATGCAGGGCGATGAAATTGACGTAGATTGGCCCGGCGTGGAAAATCAGGAAGATGTAACGCAAAGAGTCCTGACCTTGGGCGATGGTTCGGCAAAGATCCTGTTGAGTGCTGGCGGCGATGTCCGTGTGACCAATAAAGCCGATGCGGGTGAATCTGCTGAGGAGTTTGGGAACTTCGCGGGTTTGAATTTTGACTGGTCCGGTTTCGGTGAAATGATCTCTCGTAAAGTGGAACGGGCAACAGGCCAGGCGGCAAGGCGCGCGGAAGAGGCTGCCCGCCGTGCTGAAAAGCTCGCAGGGGAAGCTGCACGACGTGCAGAAAGGCATGCTGAGCGCCACGCACGTCGCTGGAGGGGGAACGTAGGCGTTGGGCGCTGGAATTGGGATTTCAATTCACAGAATATACCCACCCCTCCTTCTCCTCCAGCTGAGCCTGTAGCGGAGGAGGAACGCATGGCTATCCTGAAAATGTTGCAGGAGAAAAAGATCACGGCCGAGCAGGCAGAGCAGCTGCTCAACGCGTTGGAAGGAGGCAAGTGATGTCTTCTGAAGAGCGCAAGAAAATTTTGCAGATGGTGGAAGAGGGCAAGATCTCTGCCCAGGAGGCCGCAAGCCTGATGCGCGCGCTGGACGAAGACGCGCATCCCGTTCAGGCGGAGATAGATATCCTTCATACGGAAGCCGCCTCAGGCTTTGAAGGAAGTGAGGCTCCTGAGTTTGAAGAGGTCAAGTCGCGGGCGCGCCGCTTTGCCATGATTCCGCTGTGGATTGGTGTCTTTGTCGCAGTGATGAGTGCATGGGGTATTTATTCCATCCAGCAGAGTGCAGGAGTGAACTTCTGGTTCTTTTGCTTAATGGTTCCGTTATTGTTAGGTGTATTATTGATTGCACTCGGCGCAGGCGGACAGGGTTCAAAATGGCTATATGTGAATGTGGACCGGCGGCAAGCACATGACTGGCCCCAAAATATTACCCTTGGCTTTCCACTGCCGTTGGGGCTGACTGCCTGGTTTTTGCGGAATTTTGGGCATAACATACGCGGTATGGGAAAGACAAATGTGGACGAGATCATCCAGGTGCTGGATGCAACGGGTAAATCGGGTGCGCCGTTCATCGTCAATGTACATGACGATGAAGATGGCGAGCATGTGCAAGTCTATATTGGGTAAGGAGGTGTGAGATGGCAAGCTCTGAAGAACGAATGAAGATCTTGAAGATGATCGAAGAGGGGAAACTTAGCGCGGAAGAAGGAACAAAACTGCTCGCGGCTTTAAGCGAGAAACGAATGCCCACTCCGCCTCGCGCGCCGGGGATGCCTGGCGCGCCGCGCTGGCTGCGAATCCGTGTGACGGATGTGCGCTCGGGCCGCTCAAAAGCTTCGGTGCAGATCCCGCTTGCGTTGGTTGATGCGGGCATGAAGATCGGCGCGCATTTTGCCCCTGAAGTGGAGGGTGTGGATATGTCGAATGTGATGGAAGCATTGCGCTCGGGCATCACAGGCAAGATCATTGACGTGACCGATGAAGTGGACGGGGAGCACGTAGAGATTTATGTGGAGTAAGTGCCAAGCAGCCTACCTTACATAAATTGACCTCGTGTAAGCAAGTCAAACAACCCTCATAACGAGGGTTGTTTGACTTTTGAGGATGTGTTATCCTGCCCAAATTCTTTCGAGGGACTCATGCAGAATACAAATCGCCCAACGGGAATGTTTGGTTTCACGATCGTCTGGCTCGGACAAATTGTATCTGTTCTTGCCACCAACATGAGTGCCTTCGCACTGACGATCTGGGTCTTTGAAGAGACAAGGAGCGCCACCGCGCTGGGCTTGATGCAGGTATTCTTCATCACGCCGCTATTGATCATTACTCCGTTTGCAGGCGTGATGGTAGACAGGCACAATCGCAAACTGATGATGATGCTCAGTGATTTGATGGCAGGGCTGGCAACCATTGTCATTCTCGTTTTGCAGGCATTCGGCGTTTTGGAAGTGTGGCATTTGTATGTCGCGGCAATCTTGCAAGGGTTGGGAAATGCATTTCAATGGCCCGCTTATTCCGCGGCGATCAGCACAATGATCCCAAAGGAAAAATATGGACGCGCGAACGGCATGATGTCTCTCATTGGGGTTGGACCAGGAGTATTTGCTCCCCTGCTGGCAGGCGCGCTTTTACCTGTTATTGGTTTAACCGGAATTTTGTCCCTTGATGTGGCAACCTTTTTATTGGCAATTTTCGTTTTGTTATTTGTTCACATCCCCCAATCGCCGCGCACGGCAGAGGGCGCGCAAGCGCAAGGCAATATTTTTAAAGAAGCGGTATTTGGTTTTCGATATATCTTCGCGCGTCCAAGTTTGCTGGGGTTACAGATGGTCTTCTTCTTTGGCAATTTGTGCGCCGGCATGGCTTATACCGTTCTCGCTCCGATGGTATTGCTGCGTACAGGCAATGACAGTGTCAGCCTGGGGCTGGTTCAATCAGCGGGAGCCCTTGGCGGCATCCTAGGAGGCGTAGTCATGAGCGTGTGGGGCGGGTTCAAGCGCAGAGTCCCTGGTGTGCTGTCAGGCTGGGCTGTGGCAAGTTTCTTTTTTGCATTGGTTGGTGTGGGTACATGGCTTCCGTTATGGATCGGTGCAACAGCGTTGTCCTCGCTTTTTGGGCCGTTGATCGACGGTTCGAATCAGGCGATTTGGCAATCGAAGGTTCCACCAGATGTGCAGGGACGCGTCTTTTCAGCGCGCACATTGATCGCCTGGATGACCAATCCCATTTCGCCTTTGATTGCCGGTACGCTCGCAGACTATCTCCTCGAACCGGCGATGCGCGCGCCGAGTAGCCTCTCTTCATTATTTGGGTGGCTCGTTCCTCCGGGACCGGGAGCCGGCATGGGACTCCTGATCTTCTTTAGCTGCCTAGGTGGAATCCTGGCGGGGCTGGCGGGATACTTTATTCATTCGATTCGGTATGCAGAGGATATCCTGCCGGATCACGATATGATAATAACTGCCGAGACTGCTTAATTCCATTTCTACCCTGACATTTTGAAACGACTTGATAAGAAAAAAGCCCAACTTAAAGGGTTGTCTTACTCTATTCGCTGTGATATGCTCATCTCATAAGAGATGTGGAAATTCGACTTTTATTCCCGCCGTCCGCATGGAATGAGAGCTATTTTTATTATTTGGCTGGGCCAGATGTTTTCAGGAATAGCATCTGGTATTACAGGTGTTGCTCTGCCGATCTGGATTCTGAATTTCACAGGCGGGAGTGGTACTGCGATCGGGATTTGGGAATTCTTTTTCTTCGGGTCATATCTTCTGGTCGTGCAGTTTGCCGGTGTTCTCATAGATCGTTACAACCACAAATTGATGATGCTCGTTTATGACTTTTCCTCGCTTTTATCAACAGTTGTTTTATTGGTTCTCGAAACAGCAGGAAAACTCGAGCTCTGGCACCTGTATGTTGTGGCCGTTGTCCAGGGAATAGGTTTTGCATTTCATTCGTCTTCCTATTCGGCTGCAATTACGACGATGGTTTCGAAGAAGCAGTATGTGCGCGCCAATGGACTCATGGCCCTGATCTATGATATTCCGGAGATTTTTGCGCCCATCCTTGCTGGAACACTGATCCTGGTCTTCGGCTTGAGGGGCATCCTTACCATCAATGTGATCGCGTTTGTGTTTTCAATAGGAGCGTTGCTGTATGTGGAAGTTCCCTCGACGCCTCATACTGTGGAAGGAGAGAGGTCACGCAGCAGACTTATTAAGGAAGTAATCTATGGGATTAGATATATCCTTGAGCGCCCTGGTTTGCTCGGTATAGAGCTCATTTTTTTGTTTGGCAATTTGTTTTCAGGGATCGCCTTATCGGTCGCGGCGCTTTATCCTATGATTTTATTACGCACGGGTAATAATACAGAGGCAGTTGGCTTAATCCAGTCGGCGGGCGCGCTGGCGGTTGTGTTGACCGGTATATACCTGAGCACCTGGGGGAGTATTAAACGACCCGTTCGCGCAATCTTGCTGGGCTGGATTCTTTCCAGTCTATTTGGGTTGACCCTGCTTGGTGCGGGACAGGCTATCACGATCTGGCTGATCGCTATTGTGATCGATTCGATCTTTAATCCCATTGTAAATGTTGCGATTGAAACCTTTTTGCAGACGAAAGTCCCACCTGATGTACAGGGGCGTGTTTTTTCAGCAAGTGACTTCATTGCACAGGCTATGATCCCCTTTACGCCACTCGTAGCGGGTTTGCTGGGAGATCAGATATTTGAGCCGGCCATGGCTGAAGGTGGATCTCTTGTCAATCTCTTTGGCTGGCTCGTAGGCACCGGACCAGGTTCCGGGTTTGGGCTGTTGATTCTCCTGTGCGGCGTCAGCGGGATCCTGGTGGGGCTTTCTGGATATTTGGTCCCCGATATCCGCAACATAGGTAATACTATGCCGGATTCTCCAACTCTGCCTTCTATCGGGATCGTGAGTCAAATTCAGCTTTTTGATGAGAAGAAAAAGATCCGTGTGAGAATCTGGAATCAACATGGCTCCAGGAAGTTTGGAAGTAAACTTGCAAAAAACATCCGGGGAGTTACCCAAAGAAAGGGAAAAGGAACTGGGCGGTTTCGAAAATAAGCGGGGTTAAAGGTTTGTGAATTATGCCAGGTCTTCCATCAATTCGATCGGAACAACTGCTGCGCCAATGACACCTGGTCCGGTATGGACTCCTAGCACGGGTGAGATACGCCTGACTTCGAGTTTGGCGATGTCCAGTTTTTGTTTCAACTCGCTCGTCAAGACCTTGGCTTTTTCAGCAAAGCGACCATGTAGAATGGTAACCCATACTGGTGTATTCGCATATTTCATATAAAGATGCTCGGCTATCGACAAAATGGATTTACCAATTGTTCGTCCTGTTGTGACTGTGCTGTACTTGCCATCGTTATCCACACGAATGACAGGCTTGAGATTGAGCAGCGCGCCTGCCATGGCTTTCACGCGTCCAATACGGCCGCCGCGTGCCAGATACTCCAATGTATCGAGCGTATAGATCACTTCAGCCCTTTCACGGATCTTTCCGAGTCGCTCCTGGATCGCAGCCAGGGCCCAGCCCGATTTGGAGCCGAGCGCCGCGGCAATCACTTGGAATCTCTGGCCGCCTGAGAGGCTGAGTGTATCCCAGAAACTGACATTTACCTCAGACTTCGCCTGCTCTCCGCCAGCGCGCGCTGCGTTGATCGTGCCGCTCAAGCCAGACGAAATGTGGATGGACAGGATGTCTTTCCGTTCTTCAGCAACCATTTGATATAACTCCGCAAACAATCCGCTGGATGGCATTGCGGTGGTGGGGATGGCTGGTCGCATGGCTTCCAGGCGGTTATAAAAGTCATCTGCCATAATATCGGCAGAACTCACCTCACCTTCAGGGAATTGGATGAAGAGTGAAGCCTGTATAATGCCAAGCTCCTCAAGTTCCTCAGCCGACATATCCGCCGCGCAATCTGTTATGATTTTCATATTGAGTCTCCTTAGTACGTTGTACCTGTGAAGTGTTTCACAGTCAAGAGACTGAAAATCACTTGTAGTTAAATAAAAAACTCGGACGAAGTTTAAGTCTCGTCCGAGGGAGCAGGTTTTAGACGGGCTTATACGCCGTGATCTTGGCACTGTAGACTGCTTTGTAGACATCATCACGTGAAATGGTTTTCAATTCAATCGTATTATTGAGTTCATTGAGCGCGGAGTCCACCTCTTCCTTATCAAAGAACACGGGTGTAACCGTGACATCTGCAAAACCAACGGCTTTCATCATGCCGATGTAGTCCTCGGCTTCGATCGCGCCTGCCACGCAGCCTGCCCAGGCGCTTAGGCTTTGCTTAATCGATTCGGGGAGCGGGCCATCGGTGACAATATCTGATACTGCCAGTTTGCCACCAGGTCTGAGCACGCGGAAGGCTTCGCCAAAGACCTTGGATTTATCGGGCGAAAGATTGATCACACAGTTCGAGATGATGACATCCACTGTGTTGCTCTCGACGGGCAGATCTTCAAGATAGCCCTGGCGGAATTCCACATTCTGGATATCCAACCGCTTCGCACTGGACCTGGCGCGTTCGATCATTTCGGGAGTCATATCCACGCCGATGACGCGGCCTGTCTCGCCGACTTTCTTCGACGCAAAAAAGCAATCGAGTCCTGCACCCGAGCCAAGGTCGAGTACGGTTTGTCCGGGTTGCAGGGAGGCGAGCGTGATCGGGTCGCCGCAGCCATAGCTGACCGCAGATTCGCCGTCTGGGAGGGTGGCAAGCAAATCAGCAGGGTAGAGGCTGCTTTCGGCGCTGCAGCAGTCTGACGGTCCGCAGCAAGAGGCGTTGCTCTTTATTCGTTCTGCATAATGCTCTCGAACAACTTCATGGATGGGGGTTGAGGTCTGGGTCATTTTGTCTCCTTTTACTGAAATCTGTTTATGAATTGAAAATCAAAGAACGATCAAGTTGTAGAGGATGCCAAGAAGAATGGAGCCAAGCCAGAGTGTACCAATGACAATGGCAATGACTCGCCAGCGAGCGATGGTGAGGGCGCCGCCCAGCGCACCTAAAGATGTGCCTGCACCCGTGATCAGGAAGGAAAGTGCTGCTCCCTGACTCATTCCGCTCTCGAGCATGGCACGCACGAGAGGTAATGAAGCTTCCGTGTTGATGTAGAAAGGCAAGCCAAGCGTGGCCGCAAGCGGGATGCTGTACGCATGACCAGTGCCGAACAAACTGCCGATCCATGCAGTAGGGATCAAGCCATTCAGCAAGTATCCAATGAATGTGAATCCGACGAAGAGCGGTAATAAACGTTTGCTGACGTTGTATGTTTCTTCAATGAACGTGCGTAAAGTGATAGACGGTTTTGCGGGTTCAACAACGGGGTAGGCGATAACGGGTAGACCCATTGGGGCAGGGCCACCCATAATGCCCAGTGAAAGAGAAGGAGATGCAGGCGATGCCATGCGAGCCTGATTGGCTAGCCAGCCGCGCGATTCCGCAAAACTGGCAATTGCCCCTCCTGCCAAGCCAAGTAGAATCGATGCGACGAAAAACGCGATAGCAAAGGGCCAGCCGAACAATCCCGCGCTGTAAAAAAGTTCTTGAGGAGAGGTGAGAGGCGAAGCAACGAGGAACGCGACGATGGGCGCCCATGGGACAGTGGATGCCATCATACCCAGCACAATAGCTGTCGTTCCACATGAACAAAGCGGCGTGGCGACCGCAACTCCTGTGGACATGAGTACGCTATTTTTTGCGTTGCGACGCAGGAATCGCGCAATAGCGTCTTGGTCAACATAAAGCTTGAGCCCAGCGCTGATCACGATACTTAGCAAAAGCAGGAACCAGTTATGTGAGAATGTTTCAATGACTTTACTGAATGTGTATTGTAGAAGAGAGAGGATATCCATTTTGACCTTCGATCTCTTATAGAGTTTTGACTGAGGATATTTATATAGAAGATTGTCTATGTATTCTCGTAAAAAAAATTCCTACCAATAAGTTCTCTCTGTTTACCAGATGGTAAACAGAGGTTTTCCTTAGCAGCAGCCACCGCCGCCACAGCAACCGCCTTCGCATTCTTCATCGCTGCATTTGTTGATTACTTTCAGTTCATTCATGGCTTTCACCTCCTTTCATATAGACGTTTGTCTATGAAATTGGGCAAAAAAAGAGGCGGTTATGGATTGACGACTCTAATAACCGCTTCTGTTGCCTTCTCCTCTGGCGCGAACTTCAACATGATCTGCCCACAGCAGACCGCGACGCGCTCCTGATTGAGTGTGTAAAACGTTTGCTTGCCTTCTTCGCGGATATTTACAAGGCCCGCATCGCGCAAAATAGCAAGATGATGCGAGACGGTAGGCTGAGAAACTTCCATCTTCTCAACAATTTCACTGACAGAGAGCCAGCAGCAGCAACACTCGCTCATGATCTTCTGGCGGGTTTCATCGGCAATGGCTTTGGCAAAAAGGACAGGGTTTACTTTCATGGAATGGCTCCGTCGAATTCGGCGCGCAGAAATTCTTGTGTACCCATAGGTCCGGTCAACAATAAAGAAATCGGTTCATTGTTTGCGAGGACATTCAGTCTGAATTGCAGGAACGGACAACATAATCGTTCATTTGAAATGAACTCAGCGATTCTGGAAATGAATTCCGTTTCGTTTGGAAAAGTAAACTCATAACCATTCTTTACTTCATGAACACTTTGAACTGCTTGAATCAGTTGTGTCGTAGTCTGGATGTGAGAGTCGCTTTGAGCGGGAGTAAATACGCCCATATTACATACGAGAGGAGTATTTGAGTTCATATAGATAACCATCTATTTGTCATTATATTGATGTTTGTCTATTTGTCAAGGCAAAAATAAGTCTCTAAGTATCTGAAGTACTTGGAGACGTTTCCGTACCTCGATCACTTCCAAGTTTTGGTCAGCTTGATGTAACCTGTCGCCTCTCACTCACTTGCCGTACCTTCGGTTCCCAATTTGCTGCCGCGAGACTCGCAATGATAAGGATGGCGCCTGTCACCAATTGCCAGGTAAGCTGTTCATTCAGGAAAGTGACACCCAGAATCACGCCGCCTAAAGGGAAAAGATAGGTCACCATGGTCGTGCGGGTCGGACCGATTTCATGGATCAGGTAATACGCCATCACGAAGGCCAAACCCGATCCGAAAATGCCAAGCCAGAGCAGGGCTACCCACGTGATTCCCAATTGCGGCATTTCGACTGGCTGCTCGAACAGGAATGTTGCCAGCCACATGACCGCAGAAGCTGAGATCAATGGCACGGCACTGCGCAAGATACCCGGCGTATTCTCCGTGGTTTTGCGTACGTATACTGAACTCACTGCATAAAAAGCGGACGCCAGTATAACTGCAGCCTGCCCAAGCACGGAATTGGTCGAAGCGCTGAGCAGATCCTTGCTCATCAAGACGACTACGCCTGCAAAACCGATCAGCAATCCGAGCACTTTCGGCAGCGTGATCTTGTCATCGTGCAATAAATAGTGTGCTATCAAAATCGTGAAGAGTGGGACGGTGGCATCCAGAATGGAGGCGACGGCCGAATCGATGGATTGTTCGCCCCATGAAATCAGGAAGAACGGAATGGCTACATTTGTGAGGCCAAGTAGAAAGAGGGGGAACCAGGCTCTCATCGTGCGCGGCCACTGGACGCGCTGGATGAAAATCACCACAATGCCAAATAAAAGGCCGAACAGCGCTCGAAAGGCGACCAGCATGTTTGGACCTACTTCCTGCAAGGCAATTTTTATCCACATGAAGGATGAGCTCCAGATCGCGCCCAGTAAAATAAAGATAATCCAGTGTTTGAGTTTCAATTAAAAATCTCCTATAACCAGTAAGACTTTCTATTTCAGCTATTCCAGTCTGGTGAAGTCTGCAATCCAATTGGTCTCCCAGGTTTTTCCTCCATCTGTTGAAAAGGCTTGTTCCCAGCGGCAGGAAATTTCTGTGATCTCAGACCAAATAAAGCGGCTGTAAATGTGCTTGTTCTCGTGGACTTCATGGGCAAAAAACTCGCCACGCCCATTTTCAAATTTTCCAATCATTGGCTTTTCCAGGACTCCAGTTGCACTGGATGACCAATAGAGACTCCACTCCTGTGATTTGGGATCAAAGAGGCGCAGGGTTATGCCTTCCACGGATCCCGTTTCTCGTTTCAGCGTGACCTCATCCATGTGACCCAAGCCTCCCAGCACCTTCCGGGCGACCGAAATGCCTTCGAATTCTTCCCAATCATTCGAGCCTTTCAGCCGCTCGCGAAGCCGCCGGTTATGACCTTTCCAACGGCCAATAAAGAAATCGAAATCTTCCCGACCATCGTGTTCGCTTTGCATGGTTTCACTCCTTTAAATCTATACAAATTCAAAACTCAATTGATTGGAAGCAAAATATATAGGATTAGTGGTGCTTTTACAAGAACCAGTTCGTGAACAAATTATGGTTCCACTTCAATGCTTCCCACCTCGGTACTTAAGCTGAACGCAATAAAGTCCCTAAACGACGGACTCCCTCCCTTATTTCTTCCACACTGAAACCACCATAACCGAGCAAAAATCCTTTGCGTTGCAGGGGTTCTATGCTGAAACTCGAAATCGGAGTCAGATCGAGATCATAATCTGCTGCCTTGCCTGACAAGGCTAGGTCATCCATTCCGTCCGGTAGCCAGCCCACACAATGGATGCCTGCCTCGGGCGAATGAATTTTCAACGGCAACTCCCTGGCTGCTTCCAGCAGAGTGCTGCGGCGTTTGGCATACAGGGCTCGCATACGCCTCAAATGCCGTGTAAAGTGACCTTCGGCCATGAAATCCGCGAGCACAGCTTGCTCCAGGATTGGAGAGTGAATATCAACGAGACGACGCACCTTCAGAAACGAATCAATCAATGGCGGCGGCAGGATCATATAGCCAATGCGGATGGACGGAAAGAGTACTTTGCTGAAGGTCCCAATGTAAATCACACGGTCTGCATCATCAAGCCCCTGCAAGGTAGCCAATGGACGCGTCGCAAATCGAAACTCGCTGTCATAATCATCTTCAATAACATAGGCGTTGGCCTGTTTCACCCAATCCAGCAGCGCCAATCGTCGCGGGAGAGACATCGTTTCCCCCAAGGGGAATTGGTGAGAGGGGGTGAGATACACCAGCCGTGCCTGTGGGGCGCGTTCGATTCCTATCTTCACTATGAGACCTTCATGATCAACAGGAACAGGGATGATCTGTGCTCCCGCCCCGAGGAAAGCGCCTCGCGCGCCGGGATAGCCTGGATCCTCCATCCAAACGGGATCGCCAGTGTTGATCAGCATCCGGGCTGCCAGATCAAGAGCTCCTTGCGAGCCCGGCACGATCATCACCTGATCTGGCGAGCAATGCACCTGACGGGAGATCGCCGCATGGGCAGCAATTGCTTCACGTAGAGGACGATAGCCTCCTGAATCCTGATACATAAAGGTATTCATAGGCAGCCGCCTCGCCTGGCGGACGATGAGGCGCGACCACAGTTGATAGGGAAAGGCATCCAGTGCCGGCGCCTCGGCGAGGAATGGGCGCGGGGATTTGCCTCCAGAGGGCGGCTGAGATACCGTCATCTGCGCCTTTGCGCGCTCGGAAAACAAGGGTTGAGGCGAATCTGCCAGAGTAGGCGGAGCAGTTCTAGGCGTGGAGGGATCCGGAGCCGTCAACAGCAATTCAGGCAGAACGTGTGCAACAAAGGTTCCACTACCCTCCCTGCTCTCGAGATATCCCTCTGCCAGGAGTTGCCTGTACGCATTGAGAGCCGTATTGCGTGAGATGTTCAATTCATCTGCCAGCACTCGTGTGGAGGGAAGCTTCATCCCGCCCTTCAATTCTCCAGAGAGGATGGCCGCGCGCATGTGGGCGTAAAGCGTCTGGTAAAGCGGCGTGTTTGAGTCGGGTCGGAAGGGATTGTCTATAAAAATAGTCACTGTTCAACCAATGGCG
This sequence comes from Anaerolineales bacterium, assembly GCA_036396515.1. Classification (GTDB taxonomy): domain Bacteria; phylum Chloroflexota; class Anaerolineae; order Anaerolineales; family Villigracilaceae; genus Defluviilinea. The sequence continues at coordinate 26,125 of DASWKT010000308.1, forward strand.
TCAGGTTATGTTTTTATTTGAATCCCAAGTTCCTAGCGATCAACCGGTCCATTACACGCCTGCGTAGAAACATCGGAATTAATCGGCTTAGAAAGTTATCGGGTACCACGGCATAGCGGGTGCGTGGCTTGGAGGTTATCAACGCCTGCCAAGTGACTTCACCAACTTTTTCCGGCGGATACCTCGTCGTTCTATTTCGGATCATATATTCTTGCGCACGCTTTGGGCTTTCAACATATTCTCTGTCAGCATACATTGATATATCCGCTTGTTCAGCCTTGTCCCAAATAGGCGTTGCCACCGAGCCAGGTCCAATAATGATGACATCAATTCCATAAAGCATCAGTTCTCGCCACAGGGTTTCTGAGAATCCCTCTACTCCGCGTTTCGAAGCGGCATAGGCGCCGACAAAAGGAAATCCAATTTTTCCGCTGACAGAACTACTATTGATAATATGTCCTGGCTTTCCTCGTAGTGAGCGATCGCAGCCAAGCAAAGACATGAATGCCTTGGTGACAATCAAAACGCTAATCAAATTCACTTCCAGCCGATGTCGAAAATCATCTGTTGGGAGGTATATCAATGGTCCCGGTGCAGCAATTCCAGCATTATTGACAAGCCCAATTAAAGTTTCCCCATTCAGCTGCTCACGGACTTGCTGTGCCGCGGCTTGGACGGCTGCTTCCTCTGTCACATCAAAGAGCAGCGGGACCAATCCCTCTCTAAACTCTTTGGAAAGCCGCTCAGCATCTTGAGCCCTTCGCACACTCCCAAAGACGCGCACTCCATGCTGAAGCAGGATTTTCGTGATACCCAGCCGATCCCTGTCGAGACACCAGTTACCACTACACTTTGCATTAATTATTCCTCAACTTCGCGCGAC
>DASWKT010000309.1:0-3908 GCA_036396515.1 Anaerolineales bacterium
AACCCAGTTCCTTCCGCCAAAAAATCGCGCTGGATAGCAAGCACATTCCTCAACCCGGCTTCACTGGCCTTCTGTTGAACAGCCGTGATCATATCTTCTTCAATGTCCAGGGCGTAAATCATACCCTTGTTTTTTCTAGCGGCCGGGAGTGTGAATGTTCCATAACCGCAGCCTAAATCCGCGATATTTCCAGTCAAATCCCGGAGTCCCAGCTCTTCCCGAATGACGTCCGAATTAAAAAACTGATCCCACATTTCCTGATCAGGCATTCCACTTTCGCGAAATTTCATGGCATATCACCTTCTCGACGCTGGCTGTATTTGCAGGATTTCAATCTGCCAGTGCTGCAGACACTTCATCAATACTTACCTGACTCGAATCAGCAAACACTCCCCTGTAGCCCCCTCTTCCCAAGATCACAGTATGAGAGCCTCCAACGTAGATCCAGCCCTTCTGAGGAACCCATTGCTGTTCGCTAAGCTCTGTGAAACCGCTCGCCAGCGCGTTGAAATTCATTGTCACAGCTGCACAAAAACGGCAGATCATGGCCGCCATCTCGCGAGTTACATTCTTATAACTCGTACAGGTACCATCTGGTGTAAATTCAAATGCAAGGATTACACCCGTCATATTGACCAAGTCATCTAAGCTTGTTGCCATGCCTTCTCCTTTCATTCTATTGCAGGATTTAGACTTCCGATGAAGCAGGGATCTAATTTTCGCCACGACCTAAGGAATATGTAGCCGATACCTGGCAATAATCATCTAGGTTTTCCGTTCAGATAGGGTCTCATACATGACAACTGCTACGATCATTCCCGAGAGTAAAGTCAAAGCAGCGATGGCTGATACTGCAAATGGGATGCCCAAGGCATCGGCTAGCACCCCTGCAAGGAATGCCCCCACCGCATATCCGGCATCGCGCCATAGCCTGTAGACACCCACCGCTGATGCGCGCCAACTGGGATGGGCAACATCGGAGACCGCGGCTAACAAAGCTGGATACACCATTGCCGTGCCGATGCCGAGCAAGACTGCACCTGCGAGCCATACCCAAAACCCACTGCCAATTACGAAAATTGCAATCCCGATTGACTGTACCCACATCCCCGTGGCGATGATCCATTTGCGACCCCAGCGGTCACTCAAGGTCCCGGTGACGAGTTGGCTCATGCTCCATACGCCTGGATAGACAGCAGCAATCAAGGCGATCTGTTCTATAGATACGCCCGCGCGGATCAGCAGAAGCGGCATCAATCCCCATACCATTCCATCGTTCATATTGTTGACCATTCCAGCCTGGCTGACTGCAAATAATGCACGGTCCTTCCAACTTGTTAATAAGAATATCTCTCTAAATGATGGTGTCTGGGAAGGCATTGAAGATGCTACAGGAAGTGCTGATGCTTCAGCTTCTTGCTTGGCATGCGCGTGTGTCTCCTGAACAAAGAAGACTGACAAGATAAGACCGGCCAACGCAAAAGCAATGCCCGGCAGGAATGGCGCAGGACGCAGCCCATAGGTTGCGGCCAAATAACCGGTGGCTAAGGCCGAAAGTGAGAGGGCCAAATAACCAGCGAACTCATTCAACCCCATGGCAAGCCCTCGTTGTTTTGGTCCAACGAGGTCGATTTTCATAATTACGGTTGTCGACCAACACAGGCCCTGGTTAACCCCCAGCAGCAGATTGGCAATCACGATCCATCCCCAACTTGGCGCAAATATGATCAGAAACGGAACGGGCAGTGCGAACAACCAGCCCGCGACCAAGATTTGTTTGCGCCCCAGACGATCAGAAAAGCGCCCGGCGAATAAGTTGGCGAGCGCCTTGACAATTCCAAAGCTGACGATAAAGGAGAGCGTAAGCGATTTGGATGTGAGACCAAAATCGGCTTCTGCGATGAGAGGGACAACGGAGCGCTCTAAACCCACCATCGCACCCACAAAAGCGTTGATAATCACAAGCAGTGTGAACTGTTGCCAGTTCTCTAGCAATCCAAGCCGTAGCGAGCTGGCTGCCGAAATTGAAGTTGAGGTTATTTGAGCATCAGCTTTATGAGATTGCACAGTTATTGGCTCCAGCTTCCAATTCGATGGGATTCTCGATCAGGCGGCCGGTCTCATTGAGTTCAATGATGCGATCATGATTCGGCGGCACGGGCGGGATTCGAGCTAACAATGTCTCCACGAATTCTGACTCGGAAAGCCGAAGCAGCTCTACCTGATTACGCAGGTCACCAAGTGAAGCTGTCAATGGAATTTTGTCGAACGGTGTAGGAGTATTGGTGTGGCCTGGCAGGACAAGTGTACGTCCTGGCAACATCAACAAGTGATGATGTAGCGAGTGGTAAAGCACCTGAGCATATGAGCGCGTTTCCTCCGTAGTAGCATGTAGATCCGGGCGTCCAACTCCCTGCAAGAAAAGAGTGTCACCGGTGAATAAAGCCTGCCGATCCAGGAGATAGGACATGCTTTCCGGCGTATGACCAGGAGTCTGTATGACCATCAGCGAAGCTTCGCCGACCTTGATGATTGAACCATGACGGAGGGGTGTGAAGGCGTACATCACACGCTCTTGATTGGGCAGATACACTGTTGCGCCACTTTGTTCAGCGAGAAGACGCGAACGCGACAAATGGTCTGCATGAATATGCGTATCCAGGACAGCAGTGATGGACCAACCATGGCTGCGGGCTATATTCAGATACACTTCTGGTTCCAACGAGGCATCAATTACAACCGCCTCTTTCTCAGAGCCAATGAGATACGACAAACATCCTTTGCCAACTCTGCGGATCTGGATAACTTGAGTCTTGCTGCTTGGCAATGGAACTTCTGCTGTGTTCCAAGACAGGCTCCATGCACGCATGCCTCCCGCAAGCGAGCTAGCATTTATGCCTCGCGCCTCCAACTGTTCAGAGGCGGTTTTGCTAGCATGACCAGCATTGCAGACAGTCACGACTGGAACGTCAGCTGGCAGAGATACTCCATCCAAAGCCTGAGGATTACGCGCTTTTAGGTCAGCGTAAGCATCCACATGTAGACTCCCAGGGATCGCCCACGTGGCGCGATCGGCGGCTGAGCGTACATCGAGAATGACGACCGGCTGACCGGTATCCAGCCAATGTCGCAGTGTCTCAGCATCAATTGTGCTCATTAGTTTTTCTCCATCATGCTTTCAACTGGTAAATTCAGGGCTTGCCAATCAGGTAGACCTTCGACAAGCCTGCGAGCGCGGTATCCATGTTTCTGTAATAGGGTCACTGCCTCATCAGCAAATACGCAGTAGGGACCTCGACAATAGGCAATGATTTCTTGATCACGGGGTAGTTCATCAAGGCGCGTTTCTAGCTCATCGATAGGAATTGAGCGCGCCTCTGGAATATGGGCAGACTGATACTCCACCTCTGGTCGCACATCCAAGATCACAACATTGCCTGCTTCTATGTGTTGAAGTAACTCCGCGGTTGTGATCGATTGTAGGGGGCTGCGATCTTGGAGAAAACTTTGCACTAAACGATCGACCTCTGCAAGCTGCAGCTCGCCTAGATCTCGCAACGCTTGCCATAGGCGAAACACCCGCCCGTCACTCAAGCGATAATATGCGTAAAGACCATCTCGCCGAACGTCAACAAGTTGGGTTGCTCGCAAAACCTGCAAATGTTGGGAGGCATTGGCAATTGGAAGGTTGGCTTCATGAGCCAGATCTTCTACAGTACGCTCGCCCTGAGCCAGTAGGTCCAAAAGCTCTAACCGATGTGGATTGGAGAGCGCTTTGCCGATCCGCGCAAATTGCGCATAAAGTTCATCTTTGAATTGCCGTTTGTTTCGTATTTTCATATTCAATATAATAATTGAATATGAAGTACGAGTCAATACCCCACAGCCAATATAACGGGCAACGATTC
>DASWKT010000310.1:0-12016 GCA_036396515.1 Anaerolineales bacterium
AAGTTCATCAATGCTCATTCTGCTCATCAGATTATCTACACCCGCAACACGACAGAATCAATAAACCTGGTTGCCTATTCATGGGCGCGTGCAAATCTTAAAGCAGGTGATCTGGTTATTCTGACCGAGATGGAGCACCACTCCAACCTCGTCCCTTGGCACATACTTCAAGCGGAACGTGGGATTCGCCTCGAGTTCATTCCTGTGACGGAAGACGGGTTGCTCGATCTGGATGTATACCGTTCGCTTCTTTCCCAAAGCCCGAAGCTGGTCTCGTTTACGCACATGTCCAATGTCCTGGGCACGATCAACCCAGCCGCTGAGATCATTCGGCTCGCACATGAAGCTGGCGCGCTGACGTTGGTGGACGCGGCCCAATCTGTCCCGCATTTGAAGGTGGATGTTCAAGCTCTCGACGCGGATTTCCTGGCTTTCTCTGCGCACAAGATGTGTGGCCCGACGGGCATTGGCATTTTATATGGCAAGATAGAACTGCTCGAGTCGATGCCGCCATTTCTGGGTGGTGGCGACATGATCAAAGAGGTGAAGCTGCGCACGTTCCGCCCGAACACTCTTCCATATAAATTCGAGGCCGGGACTCCCGCCATCGCAGAAGCCGTCGGCCTGGGCGCGGCGGTTGATTATTTGTCATCCCTTGGTATGGACGCAATTTCAGAGCATGAGCACGAGATCACTGAATATGCGCTTGAACGGTTGGAGGAAATCCCCGGCCTAAAGGTCTTTGGGCCCTCAGCAGATAAAAAGGGTGGAGTCGCATCTTTCACGTTCGATGGCGTTCATCCACATGATGTGGCCCAGATCCTGGATCGGGATGGGATCGCAATCCGTGCGGGCCATCACTGTGCCCAGCCCTTACACGAGAGATTTGGACTCCCTGCAACCAGCCGCGCTTCATTCTACTTATACAATACCAAAGATGAAGTCGATTTGCTGGTGAATGGGATTTACAAAGTGAAGGAATTGTTTGGATAAATATGGACGACCTTTATCGCGAAGTAATCATAGAACATTATAAAAACCCCGGTTATCGCGGCCATCTTGATCCGCATGATATTCATTTTGAGGACAGTAATCCACTCTGCGGCGATCGTATTGAGATCACCTTGCGCACCGATGACAACAACAGGGTCACCGAGGCGCGCTTCGACGGTCATGGCTGCGCCATCTCACAGGCCTCGGCGGACCTGCTGGTCGAATCCATTATAGGGAAGCCGCTCGAAGAAGTGAAACAGCTCAATAAGGAATACATTCTCGATATGCTTGGCATTGACCTGGGTCCCGTCCGCCTCAAATGCGCCTTGCTTTCGCTCAAGGTCTTGAAAGCGGGCGTCTATGGTTTGGGTGAAGCCGGCGACGATCTGGTGGAGTAGGGATGTTCAATTACGCTCAGGTGGATGAATCGAAAATTGAATATGTGGATATTGCTCCCGTGACCGAGTTACCTCCCAGTGAACGGCTGTTTGTCGAGATCGAAGGCAAACCGATTGTGATCTTCAATATTGCAGGTCAGTTCTTCTCTATTGCTGACGTGTGTTCTCACGACGATGGGCCAGTGGGTGAGGGTGATCTTGAAGGTTATAACATTGTATGCCCACGCCACGGAGCCGAGTTTGACGTCCGGACCGGCAAAGTGCTATCAATGCCAGCAGTGGTAGATATCCCCGCTTATCCGGTGAGAGTGGTAGATGGGATGATAGAGCTTGGCATCCCCAAAGAATGAAACCTGATCGATATAACCAGAAAGAGGAGAGATGGTCATCCATCTTTCCTCTATTTGTTATTGCTGCTTTTACCAGTCGCCTGCATATTGAATGTCGTATGGTTTGGTTATTCTTTCCACCCTGTTTCGTCTAAGTTCAACGAGTTGACGGATATGCAGGTTGTCGTGCGCGACCCAGCAGGTGAACATTTCTCCTGCGCTTACTGAGCCATATTGTGATGTGTATGTTGTTTCCCAGTTAGCATCTGATAATCCCCGCAGCCATTCCAATGACTTCCAGCGTTCGGCAAAGAATTTTTCCTGCATCTCGGTGAAGTTTTGCTTATTGTATTCCCGTTCAGCGACCCATCCTTGGGGATCGATTCGATGCCATTCTTCGTCTTGGCGGTACAGGATAAAATCCAGGTGTTCGCGGAAGTCTTCGCGCTCCTCGTCATATAAGTGACAAACGACTTCCAATGCAGACCATGATTCGGGGTTGGGTTTGATCTGCGCTTCATCCTGTGTAATGCCTCTAAGTAAGGCCCGTATCATTTCCGTGCTGTAGACGAGTTCCTGGTAAGACGTATTGAATTCCATACCTGCCTCTTTTCAGATTCCAGTCTCTATTTCTCAAATCTCCCGACAATCCTCAAAATATCAAATCCCTCCGCAAACGGACATTCCGCCAGCGCACCGTGGCGCATCGTGATAGAGCGCGTCAGTTCGCTGTTGAAGTAATATCGATCGCGATAGGTTTCGTATTGCGATAAAGCTTCGATTTTCTTGTTTACATCTTCTTCAGTGACTTCGACCAAAAAATGGGGGAAGAAGCCATAAGACGAACGCACCACATCAAAACCCAGGACCGTGATGCCACGAAAGGCGCGCAGCGCTTCATTCGTCATGGTGTTGTGGTCTTGATGAATATCCTGCCCTGAATGAACGAAGATCAGATCAGGTTGAAAGTCTGTGCGGAGTTTCAGAAAATACTCGAGAATCTCCTGGCGCGAATCGGGGAAGACGCGCGTTGTGAACGGGCCGAAGACGATTTTCTCTTTCGGCACGCCCAGAATGGCCATGGATACGTAATGCTCTTCCTTCACATTCTTGAGGTCAGGATTCTTCTGGTTGTCCGACAGGGTGACGCAAAGCACGTCCGTTTCTTTAACGATGTGATGCAAAAGCGCGCCACACCCCAGTTCAATATCGTCAGGGTGCGCGCCAAGCAGGAGGACTCGTTTACCATAGAAGTTCATAGGCTTTGTTATTCATCCAGAACCGCGTAGGCTCTCACAGGGAATGTCCCCATTGCCTTTACTTTAACCGGTGCAGCGTGGAAGCGAAAGCCTCTGTCGGGTAAATCCTCCAATCCACGCATGTGTTCACAAATGGGAATGCGATTGCCCAGTAGAGTTGTGTGAACGGGACGTGTGCCATCGGTTGTATCGTCGATGTTGTATGAGTCGATTCCGACGAAGGCCGCGCCGGATTCCGCTAAAAACTCTGCTGCGTCCCTTGTGAGAAATGTATGCCCATCGAAGTATTGATCTGTTCGCCAATGGCGCGCCCAGTCTGTGTGAACCAGAACTGCCTTGCCCTTTACGTTGAGGCCGCTGAATGCCTTTGCTGGTATTGCGCGTCCTAAATTCTGTACACGGACGACCACTGCTTCCAGGTCTGCCAGCGACTCCAGCGGAAGCTCCGATAAGTCAATCCCATCACTGAAACGGTGAAATGGGCTATCCACATAAGTCCCTGTGTTGGCAACCATTTCGATCTTACTGATATTGAACTCTGTCCCTGACGTGTAGTGTGTACGGGAATCTTCCCTGGAAAGAAAGTCGCAAATGATCGGCGCGGGTAACCCTTTATAGGTGATCATCCCGTGTTCGACTTCGTGGCTGAGGTCAATGAGTTTTTTTCGCATCTTTTACTTCGTTGCCAGAATTCCACCGACAACCTTGGTCATAACTAATTTCCCATCCCGTTCAAACCAGTGTGTAGCCACTTCCTCGATAGACTTGATCAGCGCTTCGTATTCATCCTTTCCATTGAACATGGATGTCCACAGCTTGCGGTCTTCGCTCAACGAGGCGCGCACATAGTCAATGAACGGGGCGACTTCCGGGAAGGTGAGATGATTCTCGAATTTTTGTAATTCGGTCCCTGCAAAGATCCTGTCAATTGTGTTGAAGATGTCGCCCTTGAAGCGTGACGAGCCGGGCATTGGCGGGATGGTTGCATTCGTAGCTTCCTTGATGATGTCATAAAACATCTGCTTGTTTTCAGGCAATGGCCCGGAGACAAAGAGCCGTTCGCCAGGCTGAAGCACACGGTGAGCCTCACCAAACGTAAAGTCCAGATCTGAGGCGTAGTAAATGGCGAAGGCGCTTGTGCACAGATCAAATGTGTTATCCGGGAAGTTGAAAGGCTTATTAAAATCCAAATATTCGAAATCTATGTTCGCGCCCAGTTGTTTATTCTTCTCGCGCGCTCTGGCCAGTAACTCTTCCGAAAAATCACCGCCCGTGATTTTGGCTTCACCTTTAGTATAATCATTGAACAGGAAACATAACTTGCCGGCGCCGCAGCCAATATCCAGGATGTTCATACCAGCCTGCGGCTTGAGCAGATCAGTCGTCCATTGATCAATATTTGCCGAGCCATATTTTTCGTGGATGTCAATGCGGGTGAGCAGGTCCTTTGATGTTTCCTGGTAGTTGATTTCCATTGCGTATCTCCTTAAAAATGTAGTGACGACTTCCCTGGCACCGTCGGCCAGGACAGGTGTAGTCGTCATGCAAGAACGACAAAAGTCGCTACTACGAATAAGATCACTTCGAAAATTATACCAAAAAGAAATCAAAATTCAATTGCTGAATTTTGATGGTCACATCATAGTCATCAAGACCAGGAGCATTGATGAAAAAGGTCATTCAATCCGTAAAAGGCACGCGCGATTTTTATCCCGAGCAAATGGCGATTCGCGTTTGGTTATATAACACCATGCGCTCAGTATCCGAGTCTTTCGGATATCAAGAATGGGAAGCGCCGTTGATCGAACCGCTCGAACTGTACGCAGCCAAATCGGGGGATGAGCTGGTCAAGCAGCAATCATATGTTTTCAAGGATCGTGGCGGTTCTGAGATCACACTGCGCCCTGAACTCACGCCCAGCCTGGTGCGCATGATCGCGCAAAAACAAAACGAATTGGTCTTCCCTGTGCGCTGGTGGTCGTTCGGCCCCTTCTGGCGATATGAACGCCCGCAAAGGGGGCGCACCCGTGAATTCTTTCAATGGAATGTGGATATGCTGGGAGTGGAGTCACCGGAGGCAGATGCGGAAAACGTCGCGGTCCTCGCCACATTCTTTCAGCGTGTCGGACTCAGCCCGGAGCAGGTTCTGATCCTGGTGAATAATCGCCGCCTGACAGATTCCCGCCTCGACGCCTTCAACATCCCAGCGGATCAGCGTCCTGCGGTCTCATCATGGATTGACCGACGTGAGAAGATGTCCGCTGAGGCGTGGGAAGCCTATGGAAAGGAAATCGGCCTTACTAATCCTCAGCTCGCTGATCTCAAATCGATGTTGGAGGACAAAGATTTGTGGAAACAATCGGATGAGCTCGTGCGTTTCTTTGCGGCGATCGATGCGCTTGGCTTGAGTGAATATGTCAAATTCGATCCATCCATCATGCGCGGATTGCTCTATTACACGGGCACGGTTTTCGAAGCCTGGGAAGTAGGAGGCGATATCAAACGTTCGATCCTGGGTGGAGGGCGCTACGACAATCTCACGCGCGACGTTGGCGGCGACCCGATCCCCGGCGTTGGTTTTGCAATGGGTGATGTGGTCATCACATTGTTGCTGGAAAAATATGGATTGCTGCCAAAAGACCTTAATGCAAATCCTGCGCCTGTGCTTGTGACAGTTTTCGATGAGCAGCGTTTGCTTGAATCCTTTAAGCTCGCAAGCGAATTACGACGGGGGGGATTGAATGTCGTTTGTTATCCTGAAGCGGCAAAACTCCCGAAACAATTCAAATATGCTGATCGTATCGGGGCAAAGGTCACGCTCGTGCTTGGGCCTGATGAAGCGGCAAACGGGCAGGTCACAGTGAAAAACCTGTCAAACGGCGAACAGGTTGTGATTCCACAAAACGAAGCGGCGACCGTCATCCGCAAGATGGTTGGATAAAATGTCCATAGAGTTGCGCCCGGTTACACAGGAGAATTGGCAGTCGCTCATCAAGTTGAAAGTGCGCGATGGCCAGCAGGATTTTGTTGCTTCGAATCTGTATTCGATTGCCGAGTCTCACTTTGGCTTCGATGAGGAAGGGCACTGGGAATTATTCCCGTATGGCTTGTTTCTAAACGATGAACCTGTGGGGTTTACGATGACGGGTCTGAATACGAACCATTCTCGCTTTCAGGGATTGGTCTTGCGCCTAATGGTGGATGAAAAATATCAGGGCAAAGGCCATGGCCGCCAGGCGATGAAAGTGATAACCGAGATGTTTCTCGCGAACGAAAACGTAAAAACAGTGTGTATTTCCTATGCCCCGGAGAATGAGGTCGCGCGCAAGCTCTATGCAAGTTTTGGGTTTGTCGAAACAGGGGAAATGCTGGAGAGTGAAGTGATGGCTGTGTTACAGCTGAGATAATTTATGGTAAAATCTTGTCCGCTAAACGGTGCCTGTAGCTCAACGGCAGAGCGCCACACTGTGGCTGTGGAGACAAGCATGGTGACTATGGTGTAATGGCAGCACAACACACTGTGGATGTGTTAGTACGGGTTCGAAACCCGTTAGTCACCCCTAAAAATGACCCTGGAAATCGTTTCTGGGGTCATTTGACTCGAAAGAGACGGAACGATAGACGGAATTTGAGGTATGAAGAACTGTTCTAAATGCGGTCAACCAAAAGATGAGTCGGGGTTTTCTTGGAGTATTAGAGGGGTTAAAAGACATTCTGCCTGTAATGAGTGCAGAGCTAAAGAACAGGCCGACTACTACGAACGCACAAAACCTCAGCAACTAAAGTACAAGGCTGAGAGACAAGTAGTTAGACGCGAAGAAGCAAGACATTACGTTTTTCATTATCTCAGTACACACCCATGTGTTGATTGCGGAAATGCTGATCCGTATGTTTTAACTTTTGACCATGTGACCGGAAATAAAAAGATGAATATAAGTCAGATGGTCAATCAGGGATACAGCTTAGAAGCTATACAAGCCGAAATAAACAAGTGTGAAGTTCGCTGCGGAAATTGTCACATGAGGAAAGAGAAACAAAGACGGGGCACAGTATATTTTTAGATTTCTGTGGAAGTTGTGGGTTCGAAACCCATCAGGCACCCAGAACAAGACCCTACGGATTTTCAAATTCCGTAGGGTCTTTATGTTATCGCTTACTTCCCCTTCACATACCAGATCGAACCTGGCGAGTCATAATTTAGCCCCTCCCCCCAGACCGCGTGCGTTTTGCCCCGATCATCAATGTCCATCTCATAATAGTCGCCAAATGGGAAACTGAACCCATCCGGGAAAATGTAACTGAATCCCTCGACGAAGGTGGATAGATCGACTTCAGCCGACCAGTTTGCGCCGCCGTTCATGGAACTGCGATAATAGGTGTTCCACAGCGGCCCAGGCGCGCGCGCGTCCATCCACGAGATGCGCACATCCCCAGCCCCTCCGGCGACGATGGCAGGAAAGGCATGATCAACTTCGGCGGGTGCGAGCGATACGTCCACTTCAGCCGACCAGGTCGCGCCCGCGTCGGAGGATTTGGCAAAGTAGATGCGCTCAGGGCCTTTGTCGACCGTGCCTGCATTCCACAGCGCGTACAGCGTCCCGACAGAGTCCGACGCCATTGTGATCTGCGCGCCCAGGTAGGCCCAGCCGCACAGATAGTTGGAGCAGTCTGGCGGGGCGCCAGAGGCATCAATCAACGTGTTCGTCCAGGTAGCCCCACCGTCGGTAGATTTGCTGATAAACAGATTCACCGGCCCTTTGGCTCCACCGTTTTGCTCGTAGCCAGCCCATGCGAAATACACGTTTCCAGCAGGATCAACCGTGCCGCCACCGGCGAGCGACCAGCCAAGTTTCCCGGCCCCGGTCCTGTTCACATTGACGGAGGTAAACGTTGCGCCTCCATCATGAGATGAGGACACCCATACTTTCTGCGCGTGATTGTAGCCGACGTAGACATCTTGCCCGCGCACCGCGAGGATGGGCTTGTCGGTCGCGGCATTCGTGCTGTTGGCGACGACGACTGACCAGGTCACGCCGAAGTCGGTGGATTTGGCGACGACGGTGTCGCTCTTGCCGTTCTGCAGCCAGGCAGCATAAACCGTACGCCCATCAATCGGGTCAACCACGATCTGCGCGTCATACTGGCCGGTGCCAGGTGGAGCAATCTGCGTCGGGGAAGCCCATGTTGCTCCCCGGTCTCTACTGATCTGGAGGATCATCGTTGGGTTAGGGCAGGTCGGGCAGCCGGGGACGCCGAGATACTGCGGATACAGCACATAGACGTGGCCGAAGCGGTCGGCGGCGATGGCCGGCTCCCATTGGTCGCCGGTGGTGAAGCCGAGGCGGGTTTGCGGGGTGAATCCCCCTGTCGGAGCCGCCGCAACAGAAACAGGGCGAAATGGCGAAGCGTTGATCACTTCCGCTTGCACTTCGCCTTTACGAGTGGGCGCCTTACCTTTGAGCATTTTCTCAAACTCTTCCTGCTGATAATTTCCCCATGCATTCACAAGGCCGGTGGTGATAGCGAGCACCAGCAGAACCAATAGTAAGACCTTCATCGAACGAGAGTGAACGAATGCGTTCATGGCTACTCCTTTGGTATGAGTTGTTTTTGCTCCACCTAAAATTATAACCATTTAAGAAGCAGAGAGTCATGCCAATTGACTGTACTTCAATGAATTCATGACTAGCGGGTCTCTTGAAAACGAGTAAAATAGGCTACATGCCCCAAACCATCAACATCTTATTCCTTGCCGCAGAGGCCGAGCCATTCGTAAAAGTCGGTGGGCTGGGTGATGTGGCAGGATCCCTACCGCGGGCCCTGCGCGCGCTTTCTCCCCAAGTCACAGGCGATATCAAACTGGATGTGCGCCTTGTCCTGCCGCTGCACTCTGTCATACGCCCAGACTCGCTCAGGCCTCTGGGAATCTATTCGATCCCGCGCGGCAGGTCTGAGGTCCAGGTGGAAGCGTACGAAGGCATAGTGGATGGCATGCCCGTGTATTTCATTAGTGGTGAAATGATACGGGCCAGCGGTTCCGTCTACTCATCCAACAATAAACTCGATGCGGAGAAATATGCTTTCTTCTCGCTGGCCGCGCTCGAACTGCCGCGTCAGATCAACTGGGATCCAAATATTATTCACGCCAACGACTGGCACACCGCGCTTGCGTCATATGGAAATCTCGTGAAGCGCTGGGATGAAAAGACGCGGCGTGTATCCTCTATCGTCACAATTCACAACCTGCCTTTTATGGGACCGAATGTAAAAGAAACACTTGAGGCGTATGGTTTGCCGCTTGCGAATACCGATCTACCTGCCTGGGCGCGCGTGATGCCGATGCCGCTCGGTCTGTGGGCGTCAGATGCGATCGTGGCGGTGTCGCCCACGTATGCCGAGGAAATTTTACATGAGGAATTTGGATGTGGTTTGCAGGACTTTTTCCGGAATCGAAGCGATACATTGCATGGAATTTTGAATGGACTAGATACCGTTTCGTTCAACCCCGCAACGGATTCCGCGCTGGCCGCGAACTTCAACGCGGATAGCCTCTCCGTCCGCCCGCGCAACAAAGTTGCCTTGCAGGAGCGAGTCGGCTTGCCTGTGAATCCGGACGTTCCCTTGCTTGGCATGGTCACGCGCATGGATCCGCAAAAGGGAGTGGATATTGCACTCAGGGGATTAAGGATGCTGGAAAAACAGAATTGGCAACTGGTTTTGCTGGGTGCTGGTGACACGAAACTGGAATCCATGGCCAGAAAATTACAGGAACATATGCCCGAGCGCGTCCGTGTCGAAACCCGTTACGATGCGAAACTGGCGCGCCAAATCTATGGCGGCGCGGATATCTTTCTAATGCCGTCGCGTTATGAACCCTGCGGCACCTCTCAAATGATCGCCATGCGCTACGGTTGTGTGCCGCTTGTGCGCGCAGTCGGCGGCCTGCACGACACGGTCACAGACAGTGAAACAGGTTTCGTTTTTGTAGACACGAAAATGAAATCCTTCAACGATGCGCTGCGTCGTGCCTTGAAATTGCTTCCATATCATTCGCGCTGGCAAACTATGCAGAAGGCAGGCATGGCGCTGGATTTCTCGTGGCCAAACTCTGCCAGGAAATATTTCGAAATGTATAAGAAGCTGGTAGGGGAATCTCCTTCTATGCGTAGCGCAAATAATCTCGCACTTCGCGATGGGTGAGGTAGTCAATGAAAACGCGTGCAGTGATTCTCGCAGGTGGTGAAGGTTCCCGGCTGGGTGCGCTTACTGCAAAACGCACGAAGCCTGCTGTCCCCTTTGCGGGTAAATATCGCATCATAGATTTTCCATTGTCGAATTGTGTCAATTCCGGCATCTTCGATGTGATGGTGCTGGCGCAATACCGTCCGCAGTCCCTGATCGAACACATTGGTGCCGGCGCGCCCTGGGATCTGAACCGCGACTTTACCGGGGGTGTCAAGATCCTTACCCCTTACAAGGCCCGCAATAGTTCGGACTGGTATGCGGGTACAGCAGATGCTGTCCAGCAGAATTTTGGTTTTATCAAACAGGGTAACCCTGATTTTGTGCTTATCCTATCCGGCGATCATATCTATACCATGGATTATGACGCCATGATCTCGTTCCATATCGATCACCAGGCAGACCTTACCGTTGGAACAATTCGCGTTCCAAAAGAGGAAGCCTCACGTTTTGGGATCCTGTCTGTGAATGATCAATACGAGATCACATCATTTGTCGAAAAACCGGAGAAACCCCCGTCAAATCTCGTGAACATGGGTGTATATCTGTTCAACCGTGAACTGCTTGACCATGTGCTTTGGGAGGATAGCCAGCGGAAAAAGTCATCGCACGATTTTGGCCGGGATATTATTCCGTATCTGGTCAAATCCAAGGCACGCGTATTTGGCTTTCCGTACAGTGGCTATTGGATGGACGTCGGTACCGCGGCATCCTACTGGCAGGCACACATGGACTTATTATCTCCTGCGCCGCAGTTGAAACTATACGACCGCAGCTGGGTGATGCATACTCGCACCGAAGAACGGCCTCCAGCACGTATCACCGCAGGCGCGACTGTATATGCCAGTATGATATCAGGCGGATGTTTTATAGAATCAGGAGCCAGGGTTGAAAGTTGTGTACTTTCACCGGGTGTGCTGATCAAACCGGGCGCGGTCGTACGGGAATCAATTCTCATCACGGATTGTGTCGTTGAGAGTGGAGCAGTGATCGAACGCGCCATCCTCGATAAACATGTATGTATTGGAGAAAATGCTCGTGTGGGTGGCGGAATCGCGAATTCCGAGATAAAACTTGCTGTGTTGGGGAAAAATTCAACCCTTCCGGCGGGATATACCGTCGAACCTGGTGCTGAAATTAGTACGGATGTCATTGCATCTGATTATGATGATTCGGTCATTCGTGCAGGTCAATTGATCAGGACACGGAGAAAACCAAATGAAATTTAGTCGATCAGGGGGGATCTTGCTTCATCCAACCAGCCTGCCAGGTCCTTATGGCATCGGTGATCTCGGTCCGCAAGCTTATCATTTCGTGGATTGGTTGGCATCGACTGGCTGCAAACTCTGGCAGGTGCTTCCGCTTGGCCCGACCGGGTACGGCGATTCACCTTATCAGTGTTTTTCTGCATTTGCGGGCAATCCGTATCTCATCAGCTTCGATGCGCTCATCGAAGACGGATTACTGACTCAGGACGACTTTGCGCATATGCCAGACTTCAACGCCTCGCGCGTGGACTATGGCCAACTCATTCCATGGAAGCTTGATCTTTTACAAAAAGCTTTCTCCCGTTTCTCTTCCGCTCTGAACAGAGCAAGCAAAGTGAGCGTTGTCAAAGGGCTTATTGATGAATTCGCGTCTTTCCGCGCTGACAATGCTTCGTGGCTTGATGATTATGCACTATTTATGTCGCTCAAAGAAGCGAATGGGGGCGGCGCCTGGAGCGACTGGGATGTGTCCCTGCGTAGACGTGCAAAATCTGCCATGAAAAAGGCTCGCAACGAGCACGCGGAAA
>DASWKT010000311.1:0-3467 GCA_036396515.1 Anaerolineales bacterium
AGCGGCGCGGGACCTTTACACCCTGCAATACGACAATACCTTCCAAATCCCGTCAATGCCTACCTGTTTGTGGATGCAGGTATCCCGCGTGATGGCTCTACAAGACTGGACCTGATGAAGTGGGAGGATCCTGAATGGGCAGAGCAGTTCCAGAAGAAGCTTGAGCGCGGGGAGCGTTTCCCAAACTGGAGCCTGGAAGACTTGCGGGATGTCATCCCGGATGAGTCCTTGCGCAAGCAGATGGTTGCCGAAATTCGTCCACGCGGATTATCTTTTTTTACGGGACCCATCCCTGTGTTTGGAGGGTGGCCGGATGCACCTTGTGTTTACATCCGATTTAGCGCACCCTATGACAGACCAGCCGCTCAGGCACGGCAAGCGGGCTGGCCAACCTATGAATTGGAAGCAGGTCATTTTCACATGCTGGTTGATCCAGAAATTGTCACGGAAATGATTGTCAAAGCAGTGAACAAATTGATCTGAAGAAATAGGGTTGGAAAGAATTGGGGAGAAGAAGTATGGATCCCCCAAATTATCCAGACAAAACTGCCTGGCAACAGTGTATACTATCGTCAAGCCTTACTTTTTCAGCAGCTAAGAGTTTGCATTACGCAGGAAGGTTTCCATGGATATTTATCTTGAAGCCGAGCATGCTTATCACTATATTGCCCAAGTCAGCGTGGATGTGGCACGTGACCGGGTAGAGCAGAAGAAAGTGAGCCTGGTCGCAGGGATGTTGGGGGCGCTGCTTTCCCGTTCCAAGCCCGAAGAGCTTCAACTGGCTACCGTAGAGAATCGTGTAGAACCCTTCTGGCTAATTATGGCTTCGTCTCGCACTGTGTATGACCGCGTTAGCACGTATACGATTGCTGTAGGACCAGAAGTTAAAAGCGTTACGATGTTGGGTCAGGAATTGCCTGCCATGCCTCAACCAAAGGGCGAACCTGTATTGACCCTTACAGGGGTCGAGCATTGTGTGCAAGAACTCCATTCCCGCCAAACTTTCGACGGTATTACTGGCGCCAAAGCTGACCATCTGAGATATGCGAATCTTGCCAAGACGGAAATCCCTGATATCAACACCTTCGCGCCGGAAGGTGTACTGGTTATACCTCCACAGGTGAAGGCAAACGCGGTCGTGCGTCAGGTCACTGCCGAGGTCGTCCAGCCTGTGACCAATGCCCGGGCGATTCACGAGGAACGTGTTAATATCGAAAGAGTCGATCTGAACTTTCGTCCGATTTATGCCTTCGAATATGAATGGGCGGCGAAAAACAAGAGAGTGGTGATCGAATTTGATCCGCTGACCGGTGAAATGCGCACCGGAGGGAAAAGGTGGAGTGACCAGATTAAAGGAATGCTCACTCGCGATCTGGTCTTCGACATCACTGCGGATGCCTTCGGAACGATCGTGCCCGGCGGCAGCATTGCGGTGAAGTTAGTCAAAGCTGTGGTAGATCGAAATAAATAAGTCCGGACCAAATATCAACGAGAGGGGCAATAAGCTGATATTCTTATCAGGAGACGAAATATGAGCGCAAAACGAGTCTCAAAGAAGAATCAATCCAACCCCATCGACATCCCAACCGTAAGCCGCCCTCAGATACCAACGGAGTATGGCATTCCCAAGAACAATAAGGGATTGCTCCCGTGGTCGCATGTGGCCGATCGCATGACGCAAGCGATGCATTACTGGATATGTACCGTCGGCCCTGATAACCGCCCTCACGTGACTCCGGTGGATGGTCTGTGGCTCGATGATCACCTGTACTTTGGTGGAAGCCCTCAGACTCGTCGCAACCGCAATCTGGCCTCAAACCCAGCCGTATCTGTCCATCTTGATGGTAGTACCGATGTCGTCATTTTGCATGGCGAGGCACCCCTGAGCACACCAGACCATGCATTGGCAGTTCGCCTGGCAAAAGCATCCGCCCAAAAGTATGGGTATGCTCCCAAGCCTGAGGACTACGAAGCTTCCGGAGTATATGTATTGCGCCCTCGTGTGGTATTCGCCTGGAAAGAGTTTCCCAAAGACGTGACCCGCTGGCATTTCCCTGTTAGCGACTAAGCCAATTCCATTAGCTTCCAAGCGAATAAAAGTGCGGCTGCCGTTTTCGGCTCACTTGGGATTTGGCTACAAATAGGAGTTCACTATGCTACGGATCGGCCTCACCCTAATCCTTATGTATATGCTCGTTGGGTGCGCGAGTGCATCGACAGAAACAACTGAGCCCCCGGCAACGGTCTTGACAAATACAACACGGGAGCAATCAACAACATCACCAAATACTCAACCACAAGAGAGCACGAGCTCACCTGCTGAAGCTGCGGAAATTCAGGAATATCCGGTCCCGGCGGGATCTCATCCGCATGATGTGGCACCCGCTCCTGATGGAACGGTCTGGTACACGGCGCAGCATTCAGGTGAACTCGGACGGCTCGATCCGGCCACGGGTGAGACGCATCATATTCCGCTTGGTTCTGGCTCCTCTCCGCATGGCGTGATCGTCGGTCCGGACGGTGCACCCTGGATCACAGATGGTGGCCTGAACGCGATCGTGCGCGTCGATCCGCAAACAGAAGATGTCCAGGTATTCTCGTTACCTTCAGAAAGTGGAAACACCAACCTCAACACTGCCGCCTTCGATCGAGATGGTGTACTCTGGTTTACGGGTCAGGGTGGCATCTATGGCCGCCTTGACCCGGCAACTGGCAACCTGGAAGTCTTTTCCGCGCCGCGTGGCCGCGGCCCATATGGAATCACGACTACGCCTGGTGGTTCGGTATATTATGCGTCACTGGCAAGCAGCTACGTTGGCCGTATTGATCCAAAAACTGGCGAGGCAACTATTCTTGAGCCACCAACCTCAGGTCAGGGAGCGCGGCGCGTTTGGTCTGATTCGCAGGGAAGGGTTTGGGTAAGTGAGTGGAATTCAGGTCAGGTTTCGGTGTATGATCCTGCAAATAATTCATGGCGTGAATGGAAACTGCCGGGTGACCGCCCTCAAGCGTATGCTGTCTATGTGGATGATCGGGATATCGTCTGGCTGAGTGACTTCGGCGCGAACGCCCTTGTGCGTTTCGACCCGGGACTTGAAACGTTTACGGTTTTTGTTTTGCCCAGCCCCTCTGCGCAGGTCCGTCAAATTTTGGGGCGACCCGGTGAAATCTGGGGAGCGGAATCAGGAGTGGATAAGCTTGTTGTGATACGAACAGGTTCTCGGTAATCTAATAGTTGGATCGAACTTCGCAATGACCATGCTTGTATGCTTTATGAATTGCCGAGGATCAGACCCCAGGTCAACAACCATCCCAGAATATTGCTTGCGCAGTGCGCGATCATCATAAGATAGATATTCTTCTTGCGCCACACAACATAGCCCCATGGCAATAACCAGACGATGCGGGAGAAAAACTGCCAGGGAGTCCAAAAGTGATAAAGTGAAAACAGGGTAATGTTGATTAAT
>DASWKT010000312.1:0-4968 GCA_036396515.1 Anaerolineales bacterium
CAGACAACCCTCGCAACAATCCTCTATTCATAGACTACTTCAACATCGGCATGTTAATACCATGACGTTTCGCGGCTTCGATGGCAATTTCATAACCCGCGTCCGCATGTCTGACTACGCCCATGCCGGGGTCCGTTGTAAGAACCCTCTCCAGCCGCCGGGCCGCTTCCGGCGTTCCATCCGCTACGATGACCTGCCCGGCGTGCTGGCTGTATCCCATCCCCACACCGCCGCCATGATGGAACGAGACCCATGTCGCGCCCCCGACGGCGTTAATTAGTGCATTCAATATCGCCCAATCTGAGATTGCATCCGAACCATCTTTCATGGCTTCGGTCTCGCGATTTGGCGAAGCAACTGAACCCGAATCCAAATGATCGCGCCCGATCACGATCGGCGCTTTCACTTTTCCGCTTGCTACCAGCTCATTGAATTTTAGTCCGGCTTTTACGCGCTCGCCATAACCCAGCCAGCAGATGCGCGCAGGCAGACCTTGAAACGGAACTTTCTCGCGTGCCAGCGTCAGCCAACGCCTGAGATGTTCATCTTCAGGGAACAATTCCATGATGGCTTGATCGGTCGCGTATATGTCTTCCCTGTCGCCAGAAAGTGCCACCCATCGAAATGGCCCCTTGCCCTCACAGAACAACGGCCGGATGTAGGCGGGCACAAAACCGGGAAACTCGAACGCATCAGCAACACCCTGATTGTATGCCTGCTGGCGGATATTGTTTCCATAGTCGAACACTTCCGCGCCCGCGCGTTGGAATGCGAGCATTGCCTGCACGTGCTTCGCCATCGAGTCCATCGCCATCTTCTTGTATTTTTCAGGATTGGATTCACGCAATTCATCTGCAGCTGTGACACTCAAGCCGGACGGGATATACATTAACGCCTCATGTGCGGAGGTCTGGTCTGTCACCACATCCGGAATCACCCCGCGTGCGACAAGTTCAGCATACACATCCGCCGCGTTGCCGATCAACCCAATGGACTTTGGTATCTGGTGTTCCTTCGCTTCTTCGACCAGAGTCATCGCTTCTTCAAGGCTATCTACAACTGTATCCACATAACCGATCGCACGGCGGCGCTCTGCGCGCTCGGGATCCACTTCAACGATGAGGCCAATGCCCTCATTCATCGTAATGGATAGAGGCTGCGCACCGCCCATCCCGCCAAGGCCCGCGGTTAAAACAAATTTACCTTTCAAGGAGTCCCAGCCTTTGAGTTTGGCAAGCGCCCCGAACGTTTCGTATGTACCCTGCAAAATGCCCTGTGTGCCGATGTAGATCCACGAGCCTGCGGTCATCTGCCCGTACATGATCAGTCCCCTTTTGGCTAATTCATCGAAGTGCTCCCAGGTTGCCCAGTGAGGTACAAGATTGGAGTTTGCGATCAACACTTTCGGTGCGTCCTTGTGACTCTTGAACACAACCACAGGCTTGCCTGATTGCACCAGAAGCGTTTCGTCCTCTTCAAGATCCCTGAGTGATTCGAGAATCGCATCGAACGATTCCCAATCCCGCGCGGCTTTCCCGCGCCCACCATAAACGACGAGTTCTTCCGGTTTCTCCGCCACCTCAGGGTCGAGATTATTTTGGATCATACGATAGGCGGCTTCGCTAAGCCAGTTTTTGCAGGTGAGTTCAGTGCCCCTCGGGGCACGGACAGTTCTAGCACTAGACATAAAGCGTCTCCTTTTGAAATAAAAAATCCCTCCCGGCAATTATACGCCGGGAGGGATGACTACAATTTACCTCATCAGAGGAGAATGTTATAGGAAATTATTTCCTAGGCGGATTGTGCGATCAACTGACCGAAGTTGGTGTTCCTTAAGCGTGTCACCAGCTCATCCTGTGCGTCACACCATACTGCTTTTATCGGACAATTATCATCGAAGGAGCAAATCCCATCTTCCCCAACACACTCGTTGAGTTGAATCGGGCCGTCGATTGACTCGACCACTTCCAGCAGGGTAATATCCTTTGGGTCGCGTGCAAGCGTTACGCCGCCGCGCGCCCCTCGTGACGTATGGAGCAACCCAGCGATCGAAAGCTGTGAGATGATCTTCGCCAGAAATGACGGCGGGATACGTTGTTCCTGGGCAATAGTGCTTGTCGCAGCTCTTTCTCCATTGTTTACCCGCGCCAGATGAAGAACTGCACGAACTGCATAGTCGGCTTGACGTGTGATTTGCATAAATACCTTCCTTTTGAAAACAGACAATCCCTGTCTCTAATACCGATTTTATTATTTCTGTTAGCAGCCTGCAAGTGATAGAGGTCACAGATGAATTATGACCTTTTACTCCAATTCAAAAACCCCTCTCAGGCAAGAAGAGGGGCTTGAGGTGAGGACAAGTAACTAATCAATGATTGTCAGGTTGCCAGCCGCCATTTGTACGATGATCGTTAGGGTCGCCCCTGAGCCCTTCTGGACGTATTCTTTCCCGTTCTGCGCCCAGCCCGAGCCGTGATTGATATTCACTGCCGCGCTTTCAACGGTTACCACTGCATCCACATCTTCGGGGATGATAAGACTGACATTGCCTAAACCTGATTCAATTGTAACCACCGCATTCCGCTGGAGTTCTCCGCTAAAGTCAAGCGTGTAACTTCCTGCGCCGCCGGAAAAAGTCAGCGTGGAAAAGTTCGCGTTCGCCAGACCCGTTAATCGCACCTCCGAAGCGCCCGTTTCATAACGCAGGAGCGACATCTCAGTCTGATTTGGCTCAAGGAACGAAAGCTCCACATTTGCTGCGCCATCCCGCACTGTCAGGTTCTTCAACGCCAGCCCACCCAGTTCAAGGTTTCCTTCGTATGCGCCAGCCTGGATCATAAGCTCCATCGGGGCATCACTGAGCTTCAAATCCCATTTATTTTTCATGTTATCGAATGGCGGCAGGCCATTGAAATCACCCTGTTTGAGCTCGATGCTGTCACCGCTCTTTTTGATTTCCGGCTTCAGGTCTGCGACATTATATATTGCAGTACCATCCACAAGATTCTCCCCTTGGGGGCCAGGGGCTAAGTTCAACTCACCCGCACCGAACGAAATGCTCAAACGCGTCTCATCAGACTTTGGGTCTGCCACCGTTATGGACTCTTCAATCTCCGGCCCGGCCTTGGCACGCTCAGGCAGGTCAATGCTGAACCCACACGCCATTGATGCGAGGGCAAGGATAAGTATCGCTGAAATAATTTTTGCATTCATGAGAAATCTCCTTCTGTGCTTTATACGAAGGAGATTTGGATGGGTTGCAAAATGGAGATGCCATTGCGAGCCTTCGGGAAGCAACACCTGCACTTGCGCCAGGTGCAAGTGTCTCCTTACGAAGGTGGGGATTGCTCACCTGCACTCCCCGGCATGGTCGGAGACCACGCCCGGGGCAGGTGTGCGCCAGGCGATTTGCTAAGCAAATCGAGTGTCGCTACGCTCGCAATGACATAATCACGCCACCTTTCGCCCCTGCGGCAATTCTCTGGAGATGGCAAACGCTGCGTCCAATGCCTGTTGAATAGACCTTACCTCAATAATTTCGATTCCCTTAGGATAGGGCTCGCCTTTTCGCAAGGCCTTCGGCACAATTGCCGTCCTGAATCCTAGTTTCTGTGCTTCCCGTAAACGGGCCGGCATCTGTCCTGGCATGCGCAGTTCGCCGGCAAGACCGATCTCAGCGATCAAGACAGCATCTGCTTTTACAGATATGTCCCTCCATGAAGAAGCAATCGCCGCTGCAATTGCCAGATCTGCGGCAGGCTCATCGATTTGCAGGCCGCCCACAACGTTCACAAAAACATCCTGCTCTGAAAGTTTAAGCCCCACGCGGCGGGTGAGCACGGCCGCGATAAGCAATAAACGGTTAAAGTCCACGCCGTTCGCGGTTCTGCGCGCATTGCCAAATTGTGTGGGAGAGGTGAGCCCCTGAATTTCAACCAGAATGGGGCGCGTGCCTTCCATGGTCACGGCAATAGCAGAACCTGCCGCGTTGATCATGCGCTCCGCGAGAAAGGCTTCTGATGGATTTGTTACTTCCGCCAGTCCGCCTTCGCGCATTTCGAACACGCCGACTTCGGACGTCGCGCCGAAACGATTCTTCACCGAGCGCAACAGGCGATACGCCTGGAAGCGATCTCCTTCGAGATACAAAACCGTATCCACGATATGTTCCAGTACACGCGGGCCTGCGATCGTCCCTTCCTTTGTTACATGCCCGATCACAAAGACAGAGATGCCGCTCGTCTTTGCCAGTTCACGCAACTGTGAGGAACACTCACGTACCTGCGAAACCGAGCCCGCAGATGAATCCATATTCGAGAGATAGACTGTTTGAATGGAATCGACGATCAATAAATCGGGTTTCACCTCGCTGATATGATTCAGAATGATTTCAAGATTTGTCTCTGTGACAAGCAACAAGTTCGTGGGTAAAGTCACAGCAGGATCTTTTTTTGCGTTTGATTGTTGACTGTCTGGCTTTGCACCTACAGATTGCGCTAAGCGGACTGCGCGCATCTTGATCTGTCGCTCGGATTCCTCCCCGGATACATACAGCACGCGCTTTTTCGCGGCCATTTCCATTGCCATTTGCAACATCAATGTGGATTTGCCAATGCCAGGGTCGCCGCCCACCAGAACAATCGAGCCGGGCACGATCCCGCCTCCGAGCACGCGCGCAAACTCTCCGATGGGGAGGTTGATGCGGTCCTCCGCGTCAGAGGAGATATCGCCGATTGAACGCGGAGCAGACCGGCCCGTGAGGCCGCGAACCGCCGTGCTTTTTGACACGGGCTCATCGTGGATCACCTCCTCCACCATGCTGTTGAATGATCCGCACTGTGGGCATTTCCCCATATACGACGCCGCGACACGCCCACATTCCTGACAGACATAACGTGTGTGTGTTTTTGCCATGAGCTAAGTATAACAGAATTTATGTTCTATTTTAATGAAGCAGTTGCTGCATAG
>DASWKT010000313.1:0-3907 GCA_036396515.1 Anaerolineales bacterium
GACGGAAGCGGATTCGCTGTCATCCCAGCCAGTTGGATCGATAATTCTTCCAAGCGTCCCAAGCTGCCCTGAGGTTTGGTGAGTGTTTCCTGACGCGCCTGCGCAGATTGCATGGCGGCGTTATCCAGCGGTTGAATTCGATTGATGATTTCCTCGACGAATTGCATGATGTTCTCCAAAATTTCACCATAGTCCCTGGTTCTTTGACCGCCTCAACACCCACAGGAAAAACGGAGCGCCCGCCAGCGCAGTGACGATGCCAACAGGCAATTCTCGTGGAGCCATCACGATACGCGCCAGCACATCTGCGAACAGCAAGACGGCCGCGCCCCCGATAATGCTGAGAGGGATCAAACGGCGGTAGTCCATGCCCCACCAGATGCGCACAATATGCGGCACGACGAGGCCGACGAAGCCTATAATCCCTGCGAACGAGACCGCCGCGGCGCTGACAAGTGAAGCTGCCACAATAATAATGAATTTGGCGCGTCCAACGTTGAGTCCCATCTGCATGGCTTGGTCATCGCCGAATTGCAGAAGGTTTAAGGCATATCCGGTCAGAACCAGCGTCGTCATGCCGATTACCAGATATGGAACAAGTGCGAGCGTTGCCTCCCAGCTAACCAGGCTCACGCCACCCAGCAACCAGCCGATGGCGCGGCGCACTTCACCAGTGGAACGAAGCATCAGAAACGAGGTCAACGATGTGGTGAAGGAGGAAACAGCCACACCCGCCAGGATTAAATTTGTGGTGGGCACGCTTCCGCCAACGTGGGCAAGTGTGTACACGAGATACACAGTCAACAGGCTGGCAATGAAAGCTGCAAACGGAACAGCCAATAGCCCCAAGGTGGTATATGGCCACTTCACAGACATGGCAATGACCGCGCCCAGCCCTGCACCCGAAGCCACACCGATCAGATACGCGTCAGCCAATGGATTGCGGAATAATCCCTGATAAGCCGCGCCACTCCCTGCTAGGGCAGCGCCCACCAATGCGATCAGAGCCGTGCGCGGTAAACGGATATTCACAAGAATGGTACGGAAGGTTTCGTTGGATGCAGCGCCTGTCACAACGCGCCATAACTCTGCCGGTGGAATGAAAACAGAGCCAATCGCCAGGCTGAGAACCAGCATGATGAGCAGTGCAAGCAGGGAGATGAGGAAGGGGTTCCGCATGCGTTTGTTGGGGCGACCGGCTGGTCGCCCGTAACAGGATACAGACTATTTGAACAGCTCCGGCCTCAGCAACTTCGCCAATTCCTCGAGCGCATCCACCAGACGCGGCCCGGGACGGCTGACCAGATCATCATTGAAGGGCAAAACATTGCCGCTCTTTACGGCGCTCAGGTTTTCCCAGCCGGGGCGTTGCGCGATCGATTCAGGGCTAACTCCATATCTCGCATCCCCGAGAATAATGAAAGCCGGGTCTGCGGCGACTACCTGTTCCAGGCTCATCTGAGGATATCCTTCAAGATCAGAGGCGATATTGTATCCGCCGGCGCGGTCGATCAACTGGTTAATGAATGTACCTTTACCCGCCGTAAAAGGCTTGGCGGGGTCCGTGGCATCCAACTCATAAAAAACGCTGGGACGTGAGCTGAGCGGTGCGATCTTCTCATCCACAGCAGCTACGCGCGCCGTGAGTGATTCGATCAACGTTTCAGCTTCAGCCTCATGCCCGGTCAACTGCGCGACAATCTCAAGGTTGCCATACATCTCCTCCAGTGTGAGTGGGTTCTTCAAGTAATAGACCTTCAGACCAAGGTCCTCAAGTTGCTTCGCCTGTTCGGGTGGGTTGATCTCGGCGGAAAGCACCAGATCGGGTTGAAGGGAAACAATCAGCTCTGTGTTCAATGCTTCAAATGTAGAACCGATATCGGTAACATTCTTAGCTGCTTCAGGATAATCTGAAAGTTGATCGCGCCCAATAACCTGGTCGCCTGCGCCGATCGCAAACAGAATCTCGGTATTGGACGGCGCAAGGGATATGATTTGTTGCGCAGGACCGTCAAGTGTTATTTCGCGGCCAAGTCCATCGGTAAAGGTCCATGTCGCAGGAGCAGTTGTCGGCGTAGCTTGAGGTGCGCACGCAGTTAGTAGTGTCACTAGCAAAATTAATATCAGTGTCTTGTGTAACATCTTTTCTCCATTTCATTGGTTTCGTCATTGCAAGTTTGCTTGCCGAAGGCTCGCAACACTTGCACCTAGCGCACACCTGCCCCGGGCGCAGGTGCCGGGGAGTGCAGGTGTGATCTGGTGTGAGAGAATTAAAATCCCCAGCACAGGCTGGGGAGGTTGGAGAGGCAATCCGAGCAGGCCGTCCTCCACCTCCTTTCCACGAGAGTTGGTGAACCGACCGGGGCGGGCGACCTGACTCGTTTAGTCTGTTGGTCTTCTAGTCCTCTGGTCTGTCAGTCATTTGGTTTTGACAAGATGACTAGCAGACAAGTAGACAAGCCGACTAAACTCACAGTTGCGGGACAGTGCTGGATTCGCACCAGCTTCGCCGCTTACCGGTCATATTCGATTGTTTCTATTTTATGATGCGTAGGCAGGAACGTCAATGCTTGATTCTTTCACGCGAAAATACAGAAGGAACACAACCAGGATCGTTACGATGAGCAACGAGATGTTTCCAGCGCGCCCTAGCAATGCGATCGCGACTGTTGGAATAAGATAGCAGATGATCACAACGATACGATATATAAAGTCCTTATTTGAATTAATAAGAACTGCAAATGGAACAAGCAGGAGAATAAAATCATAGTTGTAAAGATACGGACTGACCAGTAAGGTGATCACCAATGCTGATGTCAACAACAAAGCGGGCGACTTCAACAACGCGACTCGAATCGAAGAAAACAGCAGTAGGAGAACGATCAATAACAGGACAGCAATCACTGCCGCCTTTGTGAGCGATCCATCGAAGAACCAGCGTGATAGCCATAGCGGGAGGCTCGCACATTCGGAGCAAGCCGTCACATTGCCTTCGTTTTGATAATTCAACAACATATTTGGATAACTGATCGGCCAGACGGGATCAGCAATAAAGCCAATGATGAAAAGAAGGACGCCTGCGATCAGGATGGAACGCAGCGCGCGTCGCCCGAAGTTATCGCCGCGTAAAATAAGATAGATCAACGCTGATAGAAGAATCAGCGCGCCGATATGAGGCTTGAAAGTGAGGAGCACCGCGCCGAGCGTTGTCAACGCGCCATTCTCTTTTCGCAGTGAATAAATAAGCATGGCTATTCCGAGCAACACGGGAAAACCATATTGTCCTACGGACAGCGCGCCTAACACCGGCAAGAAGAACAACGCCAGCGGGAATGTGATCAATCTCAAGCGCGGTGACCAGCCATCTGTGAGGAACCAGATGGAGAAGAATAGCATCACTAAATTGAGTTCAAACCACAGGGTCGCCGCGGCTTTGGCGGGCAGCACTCCCAGATAAAATGTGCCTAGCGCGTACCACGGCGGATAGGGAAAGCGCGCCAGAAAGAATTTTTCGGGAGGGATGCCAGATGCTCTCACTGCAAGCACTTCGACCGCAGGAAGATCATAAATAGGGACACCATGTACAAGTGCCAAATCTGTGTTGTAGAGCGCGCTGAAATCCGAATGAGCCGGAAGGGAATTGGGAACATACAGAGCAATGGCAAGCATGCTCCCTGCAGTAATAACGATGAGCAACAAAATAAGAAGATTGCGTTTCATTGATTTTCGCTTCGCTGTACAATTTTCCGAAGTTGGGTGCGAGAATTAATTACGTGGAGTGGATACAAAAGATACCAGTGCAAAAACCCGGGCAGGCCGCGCGGGGAAAAGAAAACGATTTGGGTAAGGTAAGTCGGACTGCCAGTCCGACCTACGCGCCATTCGATCCATTTATCACCAGGGCGCT
>DASWKT010000314.1:0-6037 GCA_036396515.1 Anaerolineales bacterium
ATGGAAGCGAATACCATGCCTTTGCCATTCTCACGATGTGCCGTGCACTCTATGCCATGAAGCATGGGACCATTGTCTCAAAACCAATGGCCGCAAGATGGGCGCAAAAAGAACTTGGCGAGAGGTGGGGTCAAGTAATCGAACGCTCGCTTGCCCAACAAACCAGCTCTGAAGATCACGATCTGTATAATGAGTCCCTTGATCTAATTCGATTTACAATGAACAACATTCCTAAATCGACAAAATGATATACAGGGCCCGAGGATTTGATTATGTACAAGATCCACCTTGATACCGATTTGGGCGGCGATATTGACGATCTCTGCGCGCTCGCGATGTTACTTCGATGGTCAGACGATTTCGAATTAAATGGTATTACGACAGTTGCTGAAGCAAAGGGCAGGAGAGCTGGGTATGTCCGATACATCTTGGGATTGGAAGGAAGAAATGATATTCGAGTTGCAGCCGGAGCGGATGTTTCTCAAGGGTTTTACCGTTTCGCTGAACTGGGCTATCCTGCAGAGGAAAGCTATTGGCCGGAACCCATCAAACCTTTACCCAACCCCTTGGAGGATGCAATCCAACTTCTGAAACAGAGTATTGAGCAAGGCGCAACAATCATTGCCATTGGACCTTTTACCAATTTATCCCTGCTGGATGTTCAATATCCAGGTATCTTAATGGAAGCAAATCTCTTTCTGATGGGAGGCTATGTCTATCCGATCCGCCCTGGTTTTCCCAACTGGGGAAATGAGATGGATTGGAATATCCAGGTCGATGTAAGATCGGCGAAGCATGTCATCGAAAATTCCAATCCAACCCTTATTCCGCTCTCGGTAACCGTAGAGACCGCCCTGCGAAGAGCCCATCTGGATGAATTGCGAAAGGCCCGAGCATTAGGGCAATTAATCGCTCAACAAGCGGAGGCGTTCGCGGTTGATGAGCAAAACGAAACGAGAATAGGAGAAACCTGTCACGGATTGCCTCGCGATATCATCAACTTTCAACATGATCCATTAGCCTGTGCGATTGCACTTGGATGGAATGAAGGAATTGAAATAGAAGAGCTTCCTTTGTTGATTGAAGAAACAGACGGATGGCTCCATGAGCGAATTGATCCGTCAGGGAGACCTGCGCGAGTGGTAACAAAAGTGGATGGGCCGCGCTTCAATAAATTCTGGCTCAATAAAATAGTGAATAGGTAAGATATCAAACATGAACCCAAACCGATTTCAACTCATCACGCCGAACGATCTGGCTGACTACCGCGATCGTGCCAATAAAATTGCAGAAGCCTCCTGGCCTGAATTTATGTTACACGATCCCATTGCGGACGAGTACTGGCACGAACTATTCGACCGCTTTATCGAATATCAATTTGCCATGCTGGATACAGAGATGAACCGCATGGCAGCCATGGGCAACAGCCTGCCCTTCCATTGGGACCAAGACTTATCAGAATTGCCCGAAGGCGGCTGGGACTGGGTTTTCGTAAAAGCAACGGAAGATCATAAGAATGGCGTGGCATCCAATATCCAATCAGCCATTCAAGTTGCCATTCACCCTGATTATCAGGGCCAGGGATTAAGTACGAAGATGGTTCAAGCTATGCGCGCCATTGGAGAATCTAAAGGATTCAGGTATTTAGTCGCTCCTGTGCGACCGAGCGAAAAAAGCAAATATCCATTAACCAGCATTGACGACTACATCGCATGGAAAACTGACGAAGGCTTGCCTTTTGACGCGTGGCTGAGAGTTCATGCGCGCATGGGTGGGAAGATCATCAAACCCTGCCACGAAGCCATGACCATACGCGGCACACACACAGAATGGGAGGCATGGACTGGCATAAAATTCCCGCAAAGTGGAAGATACGTCATCCCTGGCGCGCTGAACCCGATTGAGATGGAGGTCGATCAGGATGAGGGCGTTTATATCGAGCCGAATGTATGGATGGTGCATGAGATTAGATAGCATATAATTGAAGGATCAAGCGTTTCTTCGCATGGAAAACGGCATGGACACAGATCGCTTTCAAGTCATCACTCCCCCAACTCGCGCAGACTATCGCGACCTTGTCCGCGGGCTGACCAAGGTTGCGTGGCCCGAATTCATGCTCCACGATCAAGTTGCAAATGTACTCTGGCATGAATTATTGGATCGCTTTCCGGAATATCAACTTGCCTTGTACGACACGGAAAATAAACGCGTCGCGGCAATGGGAAACAGTTTTCCGCTCAGGTGGGAGGACACCCTCTATAACCTCCCTGAAGGCGGGTGGGATTGGGCGTTTGAAGAAGCAGTAAAGGATCACGAACAAGGTTTATCCCCAAATTATCATTGCGCGATACAGGTGGTTATTCATTCTGATTATCGTGGTCATAGACTGAGCGCTCCAATGATTGAGGCCGTGCGCGCGGTCACAAAAGCCAAAGGGTTGCAGGCTCTGATAATCCCTGTTCGCCCAAGCGAGAAAAGCAAGTATCCGTTGATCAGCATGGCTGACTACCTTACCTGGAAAAATGAGGAAGGTTTGCCCTTTGATGCATGGTTACGAGTCCACGCAAGGTTGGGAGGAAAGATCATCAAGACCTGCCATGAATCGAAGACCATTCGCGGCACGCGGGCCGAGTGGGAAGCATGGACGAGGATGAAATTCCCCCAAAGCGGCGAGTACATCATCCCCGATGCGCTTGTCCCGATTGAGATGGATGTTGTAAAAGATGAGGGTATTTACGTTGAGCCAAATGTGTGGATGGTGCATGAGGTTGGTTAGCGTATAATGACTCTTATGAAGCGCTATCGCGGGTTGGCGTTTACGCTTGTTTTTTTTCTCTTCGCCTGCCAACCTAGCACACCCCCCACCGCTACAATTATTCTGAACGACAAAATCCTCATGCTCCAAACAAGTGAGCGCGTTCCTTCTGCATTGCTGAACCAAGCTGGATTAATTTTGAATCCAATCGACCGCGTCCTCCTCAACGGACTCCCAATCGCCCTCGATCAACCAATTACCAATTACCCCATTACCTTACAGATCCTCCGGGCAGTTCCTTTGACTCTCAACACACCAGATGGACAGGAACAAATTCAATCGTCTGCTTTTACAGTTGGTGAAGCACTGCAGGAAGCAGGCTACTGGCTACGCGCAAGAGATAAAATTGATCCAGATTTGAATTCGCCGATCATAGCTGGCATGACGATCAGCATCACAGCGCCGCGCGAATTAACAGTCAGTATGGATGGAGAGGCTCTGCAAATCCAATCGGCAGCGCAGACCGTTGGCGAGGCACTGGCTGACGCTGGGATTCCACTCATTGGGCTGGATTACAGCCTTCCGGCTGAGGACGAGGCGCTTCCCTCCGATGAGCAGATACGCGTGGTACGCGTCAATGAGTCCCTCCTGCTCGCGCAAAAACCCATCCCCTTCGAAAGTGATCTTCAAGCCTCGGCGGACGTTCCGCTCGATCAAACACAGATCCTGCAGCCCGGCGAAAACGGGCTTACTGTACAACGCATCCACATTCGTTATGAAGATGGGAACGAAATTTCGCGCGTGACCGAGGCTGAAACGTTGGTGCGCCCGCCCAAAACGCGCCTCCTGGGTTATGGCACCAAGGTCGAGACCAAAACCGCAAGTGTGGACGGCGTGGAGATCGAATACTGGCGCGCGGTGCAGATGTATGCCACATCATATTCTCCATGCCGCTCGGGCGTTGAGCAATGTTTCTCAGGTACGTCCAGCGGCGAGACCCTAAGAAAAGGCATGGTAGGGTTACGCTATGATTGGTATTTGAGCATGCAGGGTCAACGGCTTTTTATTCCCGGCTATGGCTTTGCATCTGTTGAAGATGTGTGCGGCGGTTGTGTTGGAAAGCCGTGGATCGATCTCGGTTATGGTGATAACGATTATGAACAATGGAATTCGTTTGTCACCGTGTATTTCCTCACGCCTGTGCCTGCGAATGTGATTTATGTTTTGGAATAAAAGATAACAATCGCTTGCCTTCCCATGTTTCTTTTGGAAGTGCTACACAAAGTGACTGTCACCCATAATTAAAAAATGACAAAACTCCAAAAAGCCACACTCTCTTTCCTTGCTCTTCTTGCATGTTCCCTGTTTGGGCTGGTCTTCTGGCTTTATCAGGGGAAATGGCAGCAGCCGCTTGGACCTGCGTTACAAATTTCAACTGCAACTCCATTCCACTTGCCCCCCACGTGGACGCCGAATCCACTTACACCGACCACGTTTTCCCCTACGTCCAAACCTGTTACACTTGTTGAGGTCTTGCCTACTCCCACGATCACACTCAACAATCTCACAGGCTTCTGTGGCGCGCCGCCGGTCATGAACATTCTGGTTGTAGGGACGGACGCGCGCTCTGATAGTTACCTCTACGGGCTTGCAGATGTTGTGCGGCTGGTACGCGTTGATTTTGTAAACCCTAAAGTAACCATCCTTGAATTCCCGCGTGACCTTTGGGTGGAGATCCCAGATATTGAAGATAACTTAAAGGGGCAAGATCATGAAAGACTCAACCAGGCTTATCTCTATGGAAATCCTGGCTTTGGATATACAGACGATCCGACAGAGGGTCCGGGCTTGCTCGCGCGCACCCTGGCACTCAACTTTGGAGCAACTATAGATCACTATGCGGCGGTCAACATGAGGACATTTGTGAAGATGGTGGACGCGGTCGGCGGCATTGACGTCACCCTGCCCACAGCCGTTGATGGGCGCACAACCGGGGATGCAAACAAACGTCTTCTGTTCTACGCGGGTACCCATCACCTTAATGGAACCCAGGCACTCACACTGGCGCGCATTCGAATTGAAGGCGTCTTCGAACGTGCTGAAAATCAGAACCGTGTGCTGTGCGCCTTGCGCGATCAGTTGACCAGCCCGTCTGTGATAACTAAAGTACCTAACCTGATCAAATCTTTCCAAGACGCTGTGCAAACGGATTTAAGCCCTCAGCAACTTGGCCAGCTCGCCTGTCTCGGCACGCAGATAAAGCCCGAAAAAATTCTTTTTGCGCGGTTTCCGCCGGAGCATTTCAAGACAAAACGCCAGTATGACCCGGTCTTCAAGGGCAATGTTTTCATTTGGGATGTAGACTTTGATATTCTCCGAGATTATGTTGCACAATTCAACCAGGGCGCATGGCCCCAGCCATCTGACAGCCCCAGCATCGAAGAAGAGGAAGAGATAGCATTCTGCCCATGAATGAAATCCCTCCACTCAATGCGGAAACGCTGCTTAAGCGTCATGGTCTGCGCGCGCACAAAGGTCTTGGCCAGAATTTCTTACAGGATCCACTGGCTCTTGAAGAGATCGTTTCAGCAGCCGAGATTCAACCAGCGGATACTGTGCTTGAGATTGGTCCCGGCCTTGGGAGTTTGACGCGCTATCTGGCGGTCGCTGCGAAAGAGGTGGTTGCGGTCGAACTTGACCCGAAGCTGCTTCCGCCATTGCAGGCGGTTCTCGCTCCCCATCCAAATGTCCGGTTGATTCAAGGCGATATCCTGAAGTTTTCCCCACAGGACTTGATCACTGAAAGCGATTATCTCGTCGTAGCGAACATTCCCTATTACATTACATCAGCAGTGATTCGTCATTTGTTGGAAGCTGACGTCAAGCCGCGTCGGATTGTGCTCACCGTTCAAAAAGAAGTTGCGGAGCGAATCTCCGCCAAACCTGGAGATATGAGCCTGCTGGCGTTGAGCGTGCAAGTATACGGCAAAACGCGCATCGCAGCACGCATCCCTGCCAGGGCGTTCTTCCCGGCGCCAAAGGTCGATTCAGCAGTTTTATGCGTGGAAATTTATCCATCCCCATTGATCAAGCCTGAACTTCTCAATGTATTTTTCAAACTCATCAAAGCAGGTTTCAGCCAGAAGCGAAAAACGTTGCGCAACTCGCTTTCGTCCTGGTTGCACATCTCTCCCACCGACGCGGCAGACTTGCTCACGCGTGCCAATATCAATCCGCAGCGCCGTGCGGAGTCACTCAGCCTATCTGAATGGTCGCAGCTCG
>DASWKT010000315.1:0-21092 GCA_036396515.1 Anaerolineales bacterium
AACAATCGCACAGCGACATCTTCGTCCACATAGGCCTCCCCGCAACTGAGACAAACACGTGCCGGCACACTATTCACCATAATGCTCAGTTCGCCACGCTCAAAGGTGACAGAAGTGAGTCCGTCAATGATTTCAGCCTGCCTACAGATCAGGCAGATCATGATCTGCGACTTTTGAAGTCTTTCTTCCATCTATTTGGGTCCGGAGTATAGACTGTGATAATGGTTATTTCATTTGCTTTAGAATTCTCAGAAGCCACTATGTGAATCGGATGTTTCCCTTGAAAGCCCAGAATCAATCGGCTGGGCTCGGGCGTCTCTGAGGAGTAATCTTCGATCGTTTTTCCCCTTTCCAATACCTGTCGTACTTTCTTACAAGAAACTCCGCGCTCAAACATACGCTGTAGGGCATGGACGCGGAAGATGATTTTTGCATTCACTCCTGAAACCCCGTTTTATACAATTCGTAATACATTCCCTGGTTCGCCAGCAATTCAGTATGCCTTCCTTGCTCGACGATCTTCCCATCGTGAATGACGACGATCTTATCCGCATTCGTGATCGTGGACAGACGGTGTGCAATCACAAATGAGGTGCGACCTTTCAGGAGAGTTGCAAGCGCACGTTGAATGATCTGTTCGGTTTGTGTGTCCACAGAGGATGTCGCTTCATCCAAGATCAAAATGCGTGGATCCGCAAGCAGAGCACGCGCGAACGAGATCAACTGGCGTTGTCCCACGCTCAGCGTTGCGCCGCCTTCTTCCACGGATGTCTCATATCCGTTCTTCAAGCCCAGGACGAAGTCATGCGCGCCGACCGCCTGGGCCGCAGCGATCACATCTTCATCATTTGCACCCAACCGTCCGAACAAGATGTTCTCCTTCACCGAGCCGTTGAACAGGAACGGGTCTTGCAGCACCATGCCCATCTGTTTTCGCAAGGATTGTTGAGTCACCGTACGCAGGTCAACGCCATCCACACGCACGCGGCCCAAAGTCGGGTCGTGGAAGCGGGTGAGCAGCTTTACAATCGTCGTCTTGCCTGCGCCGGTCTCCCCTACCAGCGCGACCGTCTCGCCCCCACGGACAGCCAGATCAATTCCATCCAGAACCAGGGTTGGATCATCTGAATAATGGAAGGATACCGCCTCAAATTGCACATCGCCTTTAATTGGCGGCATTTCATGAGCATCTTCTGCATCCCGAACCTCGACCGGCGTATTGAGCAATTCCAGGATCCTTTCGCCGCCTGCCATCGTGGACTGAAGCGTATCGAAGCGGCGGCTCAAATCGCGAATGGGATCGAAGAGGCGATCAATGTAAAGCACGAACGCGATCAATACGCCTGCCGTGATCGATTCGCCCAACACAGCCGTCCCACCAATGTAAACGACAAGCGCGGTTGCGATCGCGCCGAGCACGTCTACAATTGGAGTGAACAGCGAGGCAGTTTTCGCTGCATCTATACTCGTTTCTAAAAAATAACGATTGACATACTCTTTAAAATTCTTGTAATTATGTGATTGACGAGAGAACGCCTGTACTACTCTCACGCCATTGACATTCTCCGCCAGCACAGAATTTGTCCAAGAAACGGCCGCGCGCACCTTGCGATAATTGCGCCGTGCTGCCCGGCGGAAGAGAATGGTCCCCAAAACCATGAAAGGTAAAACTGCGAACGTGAGCAGCGAGAGACGCAAATTGAGTGATAGCATTGCAATGAGCGTTCCAATGATGGCAAGCGAATTGCGGACAATTGCAAGCACAGCCCAGGTGACGAATTCCCGCAATGTACCTACGTCATTGATGACGCGTGTGATAACGCGTCCTACGCTGTAACGGTTGTAGAAACTAAGCGAAAGTTTTTGCAGGTGGTCGAACATCGCTGTACGGACGTCAAATAGGACATGCTGTCCCACACGCGACATCATGCGCACACGCAAGAAGTTGGTTCCGAGTTGAATCATTGAAACTCCCAGGTATGCCAGGCAAACATTCCTGAGTGCGACAATATTATTCTTCCCAATCCCCTCATCGATTGCAAGTTTGACGAAATATGGCCCGGAAACAGCCGCGGCAGTGACAATGATCATGAAGATCAGTGAGATGAACATCTGGCCGTAATATGGCTTCAGGAATTGCAGCAGTCCACGCGCAACCTTGGGGTCGTAGCCCTTCTCGAGCTGTTCTTCGGATTGGGTGATGTAAGCAGGAGGGATGATTTTAGTTGTCATAGCTGTTTTTCGGCCTGAGCGGAGCGAGCGTTCGTCGAGCGCAGTCGAAGGGCGAGTTTCAAGTTAACTAAATGCTTCCAAGTTAGCACGCTTCGACTTCGCTCCTTTCAGTCGCTCCGCTCAGCGCGGAGTGTTTCTTTTGATTTCTTCTTTTCTCTTCCTCTCAGATTTCACTATTTCATGAACTGCATCGTAGTCACCGCGAATTAAAGCTTGTTTCTTTGCTCGACTCCAGCCTTTAATCTGTTTTTCCCATCGGAGGGCTTGTGAGTAATTCTTACATTCCTCAGAAGCCCAAAGAAGTCTCACAGGACGACGACCATAAGTGTAAGAAGATGGGACAGCACCCTGTTCATGTTGCCGTAATCGCTGACTCAAATCAGCAGCACTTCCTGTGTAATACGAACCATCAGAACACTCCAGGATATAAACGACATATGGCATAAAATCATACCTAAACATTCGTCCTGAGCGGAGCGAAGGGCAGATTTCAAGGATATTTGGAATTTTGTGGTTATTTACACCCTCCGACTTCGCTCTCGTTGGTTGCTCCGCTCAGCGCGATATTTTACTCTTTATTAGAGTTTCATTCGTCAGAGTCATCCTCATGAGCCTGACCAGTAAAACTTGTCAGACCTGTGAGACTGAGCAACTCAGCTTCTTCTGCAAACTTCGCATGATCCACCAGTTGCAAATCATGGATTTCCTTATAAAGGCCACCGTGTGCAAGCAATTTGTCATGCGTACCGCGCTCGACGATTTGACCTTTATCCATCACCAGGATCATATCGGCGCGGCGGACTGTGCTCAAACGATGGGCGATCACAAATGTCGTTCGGCTCTCCATCAACGTATCCAGTGCGGCTTGAAGCAGTTTCTCCGTTTGGGTGTCAACGGAGGAGGTTGAGTCGTCCAAAATCAAAATGCGCGGGTTCATCAATAACGCGCGTGCAATTGCCACGCGCTGGCGCTGACCACCTGAAAGAGTCACGCCGCGCTCGCCAACAATGGTCTCGTATCCGTTTGGAAAACCTTCAATGAATTCGTGCGCCTGCGCGGCTTTCGCGGCGGCGATGATCTCATCCATCGTCGCCTCAGGACGACCATAAGCGATATTGGCTTTGATCGTATCCGAGAACAACAGGGAAGTCTGTAATACGATCCCAATTTGTTTTCTTAACGAAACCAAATCCACCTCACGGACATCCACCCCATCCACCAGCACGCACCCGTCCGTCACATCGTAAAAGCGCGGGATGAGATTGACAAACGATGTCTTGCCCGACCCTGTTTGCCCGATGAGCGCGACAATGCGGTTCGGTTCTACCGTCAAGTCAATCCCCTCTAACGATGGTTTTTTTTCATCCTGATATTTCAGTCCTACGTCTTGAAACTCCACCTTTCCACGTAATGTATCAAGCTTCACAGCATCCCGCGGTGAGTGGATCGCGGGATGGGTATCCAAAACCTCAAAGACACGCTGCGCGCCTGCCGCGGCTTCTCCACCCGCGTTGACTAGCCCAGTTAATTGCTGGGCCGGCTCAGCCATCATCAGAATGTACGCATTGAACGCGACAATCGCACCGATCGTCAATGTGCCATCCATGACCATTTGCCCGCCAAACCACAGGATCAAGATGATGCTCACTGCGGTCAGCCAGTTCGTGGTGGGCATGATCTTTGACCACTCGTCAATCACACGTACCCACGTCTTGAACACTTCCCTGTTGGCGGTTTCAAAACGCTTGACCTCATAGCCTTCGCGCGCGAACGCACGAACTACCTGCACACCCACTACATTCTCCTGCAAGCGATTGGATACTTCGCCAACAGCGTTATCCACTGCAAAAAACAATTTACCGATCTTCGTCCCAAAATTGGTGGTCATCAAAATCAATGGGAGCATTGGCAATAAAGCAATGATTGCGAG
This sequence comes from Anaerolineales bacterium, assembly GCA_036396515.1. GTDB lineage: Bacteria > Chloroflexota > Anaerolineae > Anaerolineales > Villigracilaceae > Defluviilinea. Next base: position 4,163 of record DASWKT010000315.1, read on the forward strand.
CCTTGCATTGTTTGTAACCATGATGAAAAGAATACCAACTGTAAGCAGCACAAATCGCACAAGGTCGGCAACTGCCCCACCTGCGAATCGTTCAATGGAGCGCACATCCTCAATGCAGCGCGAGATGAGCTGTCCACTTTGGGCGTGGTCATGATAGGTGAACGGCAGATACTGGATATGGTCGTACATACGATTGCGCAGGTCATAGCCAACGCGCGCCGCAATCCACTCGGAAAGATAACGGTTGCCCAAAGTCAGTATTGCGGAGGCAAGCCCAAGTCCCAGAAGGAGAAGCGCAGAGCGGATCAAGTAAATTCTTTGACCGCCCGTCAGGCCCTCATCAATCACAGATTGGATGATGCGGGGTACGACCAGGTTGAGTCCGGTGATCGTGAGCAGTATTAGCAGCGTAGCCAGTATTTGCCAAAAATATGGTTTCAGGAAGATTTTTATTCGACGTAAATGTTTCATAGGGGATTATTAGGATACCATAAAAACAGACTTCTGATGTTTTTGTAGGTGATTTTCGTCAATTGTTACGCAGGTCGTTTCATCCTATACTAAATACATCTGACCATGTTCTCACAGGAGGAAGCATGACCGAACCGCGCAAAAAGATCACCCTACCCTATCTATTCAAGAAGGTTGCCGATGGCGAGCCGATCACCTGGCTGACCTGCTACGATTACCCCACTGCCCACCTGCAAGAACAGGCAGGTATTGAGATGATCCTGGTCGGTGACAGCCTGGGTATGACCATGCTTGGATACGAATCAACACTGCCTGTCACAATGGATGACATGATCCGCCACACCCAGGCCGTCCGTAGGGGCGCTCCGACTTCGTTCGTCATTGGGGATATGCCCTACATGACCTATCAGCCGTCTGTGGAGACCGCCATACGGAACGCAGGACGCTTCATGGCCGAAGCCGCAACGGATGCCATTAAATTAGAGGGCGGCGCTGCTATGGCCGATCGCATTAGAGGCATCGTGGATGCAGGAATCCCGTCCATAGGCCATCTCGGGCTGACGCCGCAGTCAGTCTCTGCCCTGGGCGGATTTAGGGTTCAGGGCAAGGATGCGTCTTTGGCAAAGAAGATCATTGACGATGCAAAAGCATTGGAACAAGCCGGTGCATTCATGATCCTGCTTGAAATGGTCCCGGACCGCGTGTGCAAGTTGATCACCGAACGTGCAGAGAACTGCATCATCATGAGCCTTGGTTCCGGCCCACACGCCCATGGACAGCTATTGATCTATCATGACATGTTTGGCTTATACCCCCGCTTCAAACCAAAAATGGCAAAGGTATTCGGAAATGCTGGTGAGGTAATACTCAATGGCTTGAAGAGATATCAAGATGAAGTCATCGGCAGAAAATTCCCTCAGGCGGAGAACTGGTTCGGGATGAAAGATGAAGAATACGATGAATTGGTGAAGATGTTGGGTTAGTGCAAGCGGTCAGCAAGTAGCCATTCGCGGTTAAGGCTGACTGCTAATTCTTTTGATATCAAGGAGATTCTATGGACAATACACTTCGTGATTTGCTCGCCATTCCATATGCGCGGTTGGATGCCGTGAATGAGGTTTTGCTCAACCCGGACACAAAAATCATTAATGCCTTTCTGGATGTAGTCAAAAAATATGGCACACCGGCGGGGATCAACAGAAAGGCGAGAAAAGCGCGCTCACTGGAAAATCTTTTCGCCAAAGTAAACGAGAAGAATCCTGAATACATCCGGGACCTTCAATGGCTACAGGATCAGGCCAAAAGCACAAGGTTCGTTTCGGTGGCAGAGTACAGGCAAAAAATTCTCGGCGACTCGGCAAAAGGCATATCATTTGCGGACGATTTCGCGGTCACACTGGAGGTATCCGCATTGCAATACTTTCCGTGGGTTCGTGAAATGACCGAGTACGCGCTTGAAGCAAGGACACTCATACCGGGGCGATTTATCAAGGTTCGCAAGATGAAAGAGCAGGACGAAGACGGAGATCTGCCTGCCATCGCGGCCGCGATGCAGATCATCGGCGCGTCCTATGTTGAGACGCTCGACACAAAAGGTACAGACGGTTCCAACCTGCACCTAAACGGCCCTGAGACCATCACCGGTTACTTCGGTGGGATTGGTCAACCGAATGAACATGCTTTGCAATGGCTGGATGAATGTCTTTATTACTATACCAATTATGGCGTAAAGTCCGTCCTGAACTTCAACGCAGGAACCATATTATTGGGTTTTCTGTTATATAAACTTGGCATTGAGAATGAGTTCAAGATCTCGGTATTCTTCGGCAGTGACAATCCCTATCACGCCTTCTGGATCATGTTAGCGGCTAAGCTTTTCAGCCGAGATGATGGGACCTCCCCGTTGATTGGCTTCAACTGGTCCAACTCAGTCGACAACGAGACGCTGGAACTGACCGCCCAGTTCAGAAAGACTCTAGGTTTTGAAGATATTGTACGCTTTGAGCATCACATCACTGAGACATGGAAGTCCATTGTGAAGCAGCCGTACGACCGGCGCAAGGAATTGGTTCAGTTAGCAGACCACGTCGCAAATATCTCTGCCAAGCACGAGGGCGGCGACCCGCAAGTGGAACTGACACTGCCACATCAATCGGATATTCTCGATTACTTCCGCGAAAAGAATGAAGTCATTGACTCAGGAGATTGGGATGGACTCAAACGGAATTTTATGGAGAAGGTCGCCGCAGCAAATCACACCGCCTGTGCACTGACGGAGAATGGCTTGTCCTTCATTGCCGCAGAAAATTTGCATAAATAAGCCGCGAAGTCTTACAAGCCGAACAGCCTCAAAATGAGGTGACAGTCACTCTTGCGCAGCACTCTCGAAGCAAGATGCAGGCAGCAAAGGTGGTTGTCACCTTGGTCTTGTCGCCCGCAGATTATGTCACAAATTCAAATGGTATAATCGCCGTGCTTTACAGAGTACCGCACGCATGTCTGCTATGCGTATCTAAACCAGAAGCTTGATATAGGCACAAATCACGCCAAAGTTTAGTAATCAATGAGACCGGCGGCAAAACTTGAAGGCTTTCAAAGGGAAATATGAAACTCCACGAATATCAATCGAAGACAATTTTCGCAAAGTATGGAATTCCGATCCCCAAGGGACGGGTGGCGGCTACCGCAGCTGAGGCAAAACATATCGCCGAAGAGCTAGGTGGCCGCGTTGTCATTAAGTCGCAGGTTCTCGTCGGCGGACGCGGCAAAGCTGGAGGAGTGAAAGTTGCCAGGAACGCCGATGAAGCTGAACGGTTTGCCCAACAGATCCTCACCATGCAGATTAAAGGTCTGCCTGTCCGCAAGGTGCTTGTAGATGAAGCCGCCTCGATCGACACCGAAATTTATTTCGCGATCACCAATGACCGCGCCGCAAAGAGACCTGTGATGATTGCCTCCGCTGCCGGCGGCGTAGACATCGAAGAGGTCGCCGCGACAACACCGGAGAAAATCATCAAGGTTCATATCGATCCTTTGCTTGGTCTGCGCGACTATCAGGCGCGCGATATCGCCGCTTCAATCGATTTGCCACGCGAACTGTGGCGTGACTTTAACAGGATCGCCTCCGGGCTATGGCAGGCTTATCTCGAAACGGACGCAACCCTGGCGGAGATCAATCCGCTTGTCATTACCAAAGACAAACGTCTAGTCGCCCTGGATGGCAAGATGATGATTGATGACAATTCATTATTTCGACATTCCAAACTCGCAGAAATACGCGATATTGATGAAGAAGTGCCCGCCGAGACAGAGGCACGCAGGCACGGACTTTCCTACATCAAACTGGATGGGAACATCGGATGCATGGTCAACGGCGCGGGACTGGCGATGACCAGCATGGACATCGTTAAACTATTTGGTGGTGAACCAGCTAACTTCCTGGATATAGGCGGAGGCGCGGGGGCAGAAAAGGTCGCCGCGGCGATGCGCATTATCGTTTCCGACCCCAACGTAAAGACAGTCTTAATTAATATCTTCGGCGGTATCACGCGCTGCGATGAAGTCGCGCGCGGCATTCTCGCCGCGATGGATGAAGTCAAGCCGAAAGTTCCAATGGTGGTCCGTCTCGTTGGTACCAACGCAGAAGAGGGCCGCAGACTGCTCGAGAATGCGAACATGATCACAGCAGAGACATTGGCAGATGCGGCGCAGAAAGCAGTCGCTGCAGCGAAGGGAAAATAACAGATGAGCATCCTCATCAACAAAAACACTCGTCTTCTCGTTCAGGGCATTACAGGTAACGAAGGACTCTTTCACACCACGCAGATGTTTGCGTACGGGACAAACGTTGTTGCAGGTGTCACCCCCGGAAAGGGCGGTGAATGGGTCCTTGATGGAAAAGTTCCCGTGTTTGATTCCGTTAAACTAGCGGCAGATGCAACCGGTGCAAATTGCACCTGTATTTTCGTCCCGGCACGCTTCGCTCCCGATGCGATGTTCGAAGCGGCAGATGCGGGCATCCCCTTAATCGTGTGCATCACGGAAGGCGTCCCTGTGCAGGACATGATGCGTGTCCGCAATTACCTCGACCAAAAGAACGTGCGGCTGGTGGGACCGAACTGCCCCGGCTTATTAACGCCCGGCGAATCAAAAGTTGGCATTATCCCCGGTGACATTGCCATCCCGGGAAACATTGGCGTTGTATCGCGCTCGGGCACATTGACCTACGAAGTGCTTTACGCCCTCAAACTGGTGGGCATGGGCGCGTCGACGTGTGTGGGCATCGGCGGGGACCCGGTCAATGGAACAAATTTCATCGATGTGCTTGAAATGTTCGAATACGATCCGCAAACAGAAAAAGTTGTATTGATCGGTGAGATCGGTGGGACGGATGAAGATAGAGCTGCCGAATTCATTTCAGCTAGGATGACCAAGCCCGTTGTTTCATTTATCGCGGGTCAAACTGCTCCTCCGGGCAAACGCATGGGTCACGCGGGCGCCATCATTGAGGGCGGCGCAGGCTCAGCCGCAGATAAAGTGAGAGCGCTCGAAGCCGCAGGGGTGAAGGTGGCAAAGCACCCGGAAGAGATTCCAGCCCTACTAAAGTAACCCCTACTAAACGACGTAGAGCCGTCCAATAAGGACGGCTCTACGGTTATAATCGCAAAAAAGATCTACTTATGTGAGTCAATATAGGTAACAGCGTCGCCGACAGTTGTGATCTTCTGAGCATCTTCGTCTGAGATTTCGGCGCCGAACTTATCTTCAAAAGCCATGATCAGCTCGACAAGGTCGAGAGAATCAGCCTCGAGTTCCTCGCGAAAGCGGGCCTCGGGCGTGATTTTCGCCTCATCTGCACCGAGCAAGTCTTTGATAATCGCCTTTACTTCTTCGTATGTGTCAGACATGACAACCTCCTTTAGAATTTGACGTGGCAATTGTACTCGGTCTAACAACCGTGTCAAGCCAGAGATGCTAACTCAAACACAGGAACACTGCCCCATGCCAAAAGTTGCGCCCATTGACCAACGAAAAGCCGACCACATAAAAATCAACCTCGAAGAGGATGTACGCTCCGCATTGACGACCAGACTCGAAAAGTACCGCTTCATGCATGAAGCTTTACCCGAACTGGATCTGGAACGCGTCGACACAAGCCTCAGCCTGTTTAGCAAAGCATTGGCTGCTCCCGTGCTGATCAGTTCCATGACCGGCGGGACAGCCGAAGCCGAGACCATCAACCTGCGGCTCGCCGAAGCCGCGCAGGAATGCAAAGTAGCGATGGGAGTGGGATCACAGCGCGCTGCAATTGAACACCCCGAACAGGCGAAGACTTTTCAAGTCCGCCGCGTTGCACCCGATATATTATTGTTCGCAAATCTTGGAGCAGTGCAACTGAATTACGGCTACGGCATTGACGAATGCCGCAAAGCAGTTGATATGATCCAGGCCGACTCACTAATCCTCCATTTTAACCCATTGCAGGAAGCAGTACAGGATGCAGGGGACACCAATTTCGCGAACCTGTCAAAGAAAATTGAAGAAGTATGTAGAAAGATAGAAGTACCTGTCGTTGCGAAAGAGGTTGGTTGGGGAATCTCAGAACGGACCGCGAAGATCTTAGCTCAGTGTGGTATATCCGCAATTGACGTTGCTGGCGCGGGCGGGACATCCTGGTCGCAGGTCGAAATGCACCGCGCGCCCGACGAATTCACGCGCGCACTGGCTGCGACGTTCGTAGGCTGGGGAATCCCTACCGCGGATGCAATATTGAATGTCAAGAAAGCCGCGCCCGAGTTGAGGATCTTCGCCAGCGGTGGCCTTAAAGACGGGCTTGATATTGCCAAGTGCGTTGCCTTGGGCGCGACCCTCGGGGGCATGGCTGGTCAATTCCTGAAAGCCGCCGCGGTTTCAACGGAGAATGTAGTACAGATGATAATGTTGACAAAGAGGCAGATTGAAGTCACGATGTTCGCGGCGGGAGTTGGCACGCTGGAAAGCTTAACAATTGAAAAATTGACTCTGGATCACCGTGAGGAGAATATTGAATGAATTGGTGCTTGAAATGCCACCACGTTCATGGAATAATATGAGTTAATACCTTTTTGTGGGAGAGGAGAAAGAATCATAAACCCAATTTTTTTCCTACGAATTTACAAATCCGTGATTCCGCTGCTGATCGCGTTGGTGCTTGCATTGATTGCGTGTACAACCACGCCGGCGACAATTGAAGCACTCCCAACCCCATCAGCAGCAGGCGATTTAGATACAGCCGCTCCATCAGCCCAGCAGTCAGAGATTCCAGCTATTACTGTCACACCTTTTGTTCCTAAGGCCGTTATTAAAATTGCCAGCAATGGCCCTTTCTCAGGCAATCAGGCGATCTTCGGTACAGACATGCTACGCGGCGCTCAACTGGCTATTCAACAGCTGGCCGGCCCATTAATAGAGCAAGGCTATCAGATACGGTTGATAGCCTATGATGACCGAAATAACCTGGACATGGCGCTGGCAAATGCGTCCGAGATTGTCGCGGATCCTCAGATGCTCTGCGCGATCGGACACTATACTTCGCGCATCACGATCCAGCTATCCGAGAAATATCACGAGGCCGGGTTGGCACTTGTTGCTCCGTCAACCACCAGCAATGTTTTGACTGATCGTGGCTATCCTGAAATCAATCGCGTAATTGGGCGGAGCGATGGTCAGGGGACAGCAGGCGCACAATTTGCGAAAGCTCAGGGTTTTACAAGCGTTTATATTATTACCCAGAAAGAGGAATATGGCCTGAAGAGCGCGGAGAACTTCAGGATCGAAGCAGATCACATTGGGCTCCAGGTGCTCGGCATGCTGATCACGGACATGCTCGAGGATCCCACATTGGCCCTCAAGCGGATGATGGCTGCGAATCCTGATCTCGTCTATTATGCCGGGACAGCCGACCGTGCAATCGCATTCTTTGAGGAAGCGCGTGCCGCAGGGTATGCGGGTGGATTCCTTGGTCTTGATGATCTGAATAATCCCCCAATGATGGGTCTTGCAGGCCCATCATTAGTGAGAGATGGCGGCCTGTACTTTACCATTCTGACTGCCCCCGCCAATTTCTATCCTGACGCTGCCCAATTCATTCTGGACTTTGACATTCACTATGGCACACGCCCCTTACTATTTGCGACGCGTGCCTATGATGCGGCAGGCGTCTGCATCAAGGCAATCGAAGTAGCCTCCAAAGCTAAAGGTGGAAAAATCCCTACGCGCGCAGAAGTTGTCAATGCCATCCGCGCTCTGAAGGATTACAAGGGCCTTACGGGTACATACACTTTTAACGATCAAGGCGACCGGACGTTGATGCAGTATTATGTGTTTAAGGTTGTTTCTGTAGATGCCACGAACTGGGAACAGAACTCCATTATCGCCTCGTATGATATCTCCCCGCCCTAAAAAGGGTCAGCCAATCCAGTAAGCCACATCCAAGCAAGTTCATTCCGTGGATCAATCTCTACAACTTCAAGCAGCAAACCACCTACTCTACCTTTCGCCCTGCATGCTCGCCGGGATTGCCGTATGAATAACTTCTAGCGAAGACATAGCACAAATTCCCTATGTTCTCTGGTCTTCCATTATCTCGCGTAAAAGTTTTTCTTTGTTGGCTGAACGAGCTGTTTTTCCGCTTGAGGTTTTCAAGATCCATTTCGGACCCACGACCTTTACATATCTTAAGGCAATCGCAGAATTCTTGGTCACATGCTGGCGAATGGCATCTGCAATCCGTTGATGTTCATTCGGGTTCTCAGAATCCACTTCCGAGATAATGACCACCTCTTCCGTACCTTGCGCTTCATCAAAGAGACCGAACGCCACCGACCGTCCGGAATGTACACCAGCCACCTCATACGTCAGCGCCTCAAGATCCTGTGGATATACATTCTTGCCGCCTACGATAATCATGTCTTTTTTACGGCCCGAAACAAACACCTCACCGTTGTTCATATACCCATAGTCCCCCGTGAGATGCCAGCCATTACGAAATGCCTTTTCGGTAAGGTCCGGACGGTTGTAATAGCCAGTTAGCATGCAATCGCTTTGAATGGCAATCTCGCCGATTACGCGTTCTGATACATCACTCCCATCCTCATCGATAATTTTTACCTTCACATTTTCAAGCGGGCGACCTGACGACATCATCTTCATCGATGGCCGACCATCGAATGGATCTTTTGCGAGGCGTTCCGACATGAACGCTTCGCGGTCAATCTCTTCGACGGCTGGTATGCTCCCCAACTGGCTTTGAGTTACGCCAAAAACATTTTCCGCCATCGCGTATGAAGTTTGCAGTGCCTCCAGCCTCAGGCCATGGTTTTTGAATCGTTCATAGAATGCCTGATGACTTTCCCAGCGAACTGGCTCAGAACAATTAATCACAGAGCGCCACGATGACAGGTCCACGCCCTCGATGTGGCGATCCCGAATCTTCTGAGCGCAAAAATTGTACGCAAAATTAGGAAGCCATGTCAGTGTGCCATGATATTTTGAAACGGCTTGTAACAGTTTATACGGAGCGCGCACCCAATCGAACGGCGACATCAATACAAGCGGAACACCTGAAAGGATGGGCATGAGAAATCCGGCAATCAAGCCCATGTCATGATAAAGTGGAAGCCAGGAAACAATTACATCATCTTCACTAAGCGACAACGATGTGCCATAAGCGTCTAGTTGGTTGAACACCGACCGATGGGAAAGGGCAACCCCTTTTTGCAAACCTGTTGTGCCAGAAGAGTGCTGCAATAAAATGATATCTTCGGGCCTGCGCGTAAAGCCTGCAAGCTCATCAACATTGATCCTAGCTTGTGGCTCCACGCGATCTGCGACAATGACCGAACGAACTGAGTCGCCATCTTTGATGGCGGCGCGAACTTCAGTTTCAAACTGGGGATATGTCACAATGGCGGCAGGTTTCGTTACTGAAATGAGCGCAGATAGGTCTGCGCGGTAACGCTCGGGAGACAGCTTTTCTGTAAGGAACGGCATAATGGACGGGATCGCGCCATGGAGAACCGCCCCAACAAAAGAGAAGATCAGATCCTCATCATGCTGCAGGATCAGCACCACAACTTCACCGGGCTGTATGCCTTCACGAGCAAGAACCCGCGCGTAAGCACTTGCGCCGCGCAGGAGTTGTTCATAGGTGATCAGCAAATCGTCTCGGCCAGAGAACTTCAGGTAGATGGCGACCCGTTCCGGGCTCCGGGAATGAAGCGCTTTCAGCCGTTCAGGAAACGTGGTCATACCTTGCGAGCTTCGATCAGGGATGCCAGTTGATTCAAATTGTCAAATGTGCCTGCATTTAGTTCAGTATCCTCAATACGAACGCCAAACGTATCTTCGACGAACAATGCAAGATCCATCAGGCTGAACGAATCGATCAAGCCGCTTGAAATCAGCGGTTCGCCGGGTTCGATCGCACGGTTTGGCTGTTTCAAAATAGTGGTCTTGACAAATGCAGCGAGCTGCGTGATGACATCCGACATTATTTCTCCTTAGGCTGCGGAACGCAAATACGCTTCCATAAACTCGTCCAAGCCACCATCTAGGACAGATTGTGTATTCCCTGATTCGTGCTCAGTGCGGTGATCCTTTACCATTTGATATGGATGCAAAACATAGGAACGGATCTGACTCCCCCATTCAGCCTTGGTGTATTCGCCTCGCAAGACGGCCCGTTCTTCTTCTCTTTCAGCCTGCTTCAGTTCCAACAAGCGGGCGCGCAAAATACGCATGGCAAACTCACGGTTTTGCGTCTGTGATCTTTCGTTTTGACAAGTCACAACGACACCGGTCGGAATATGTGTAAGCCGGACCGCCGTTGCATTCTTCTGAACATTTTGTCCGCCTGCACCGGAAGAGCGAAAGACATCCATTTTGATGTCTTCCGGCTTGATATCAATTTCGGCTTCATCCATAGCGACCTGCGGAAGAACTTCCACCAGCGCAAAGGATGTATGTCTGCGGTGTGCGGCATCAAAAGGAGAGAGCCGCACAAGACGATGCACACCTTTCTCCGAACGTAAATATCCAAAGGCGTATTCGCCATCCACCGCAATCGTTACACTTTTAATCCCCGCCTCCTCACCTTCAGTGATATCCAGAATTTCTGTTTCATATCCACGGGACTCTGCCCAGCGCAAATACATACGCTCGAGCATCGCGGCCCAATCCTGTGAGTCGGTTCCGCCTGCGCCCGCGTGAATGGCAAGGAGGGCAGAGTCATGATCGTACTTGCCGGAAAGCATGGCAGTGAACGATTGTTTTTCCAGTTCAGCTTCGATCGCTGAAATCTCTGGCTCCAAATCAGGTCGCAGACTCTCATCCTCAAGCTGGGCGAGCTCGAGCGTATCGTGCAAGCGACGCGAAAAGGTGCGCCACGAATCCACTTCGGCCTTTAGCCCATTGTACTGTTTCATTACTTGCTGTGCTTGCGCAGCATTGCTCCAGAATTCGGGCGCTTCTATTTCTTTTTCAAGCTGGGAGAATTTAAGTTCCTTAGACGCGAAGTCAAAGACGCACCAGTAGCTGGCGGGTTAGGTCCTTAGCGGTCTCCAATCGATTCACAAGATCCTGCATTTTTCCTCCAAAGTTATGAGCTTAAAATTCCACGAATAAAAGCATCGGGATCAAATGGTATCAGGTCTTCCAGTTTTTCACCAAGCCCGGCAAATAAAATCGGCAAGCCAAGTTCACGTTGGATGGCGAATGCCATGCCACCGCGCGCGGATGAATCCAGCTTTGACAGGATCACACCTGTTACACCGACCGCCTCTTTAAAAGCCTTTGCCTGCTGCAGAGCATTTTGACCCGTCGTTGCATCAAGCACCAGCCAGACAGCGTGCGGCGCACCGGGGAGAGCCTTGCCTAGTACACGATCGACTTTCTTCAGCTCTTCCATCAGGTTGAACCGTGTGTGCAGGCGACCTGCCGTATCGATAATGACAAAGTCCACGCCGCGCGCGATCCCTGATTGGATGGCATTGAATGCGACCGCGCCCGGGTCGGATTCGGGAGCGCCCGCGATCACATCTACTCGCAGTCTGTCCCCCCAAACCTGAAGCTGATCGACCGCCGCAGCACGAAACGTATCTGCGGCACCGAAGAGCGTGGTTTTGCCTTCAGATTTGAATCTGGCTCCCAATTTCGCGATGGCTGTCGTCTTGCCTGAGCCATTGACACCAACCACCATAATGATTGAAGGCTTATTCATCCAATTGCGGACCGGCGGATCATCCAGCCTGGCACGTAGTTCCGACCGGAGCGCCTCTGATAGTTCTTCGGAGCGAATCAACCCCTGGTCCCGCACGACGAGTCGAAGAGAATCCAACACCTCGCTTGTCGTTTCAATCCCCAGGTCTGCTTGAATGAGGAGGGCTTCCAGATCATCCCAGGTTTCAGGAGTGATTTCAGTGGCACCTAATAGGTTGGCGAGCTGTCCAAACGCCGTTTTGCTCGTTTTGGCAAGCCCGGTTCTCCATTTTTCGAAGGCATCAATCATGACGGGCGATTATAACATGGGGTATTATGTGATATACTCGCTTTTCGATTGAGGGCAAAATCATTTTTTCATTGCCAAATAAATAAGCTGTAAAGGTGAAATAACAAAAGGTGTATGACCATGCCAAGTGAACCCATTCATGTAACCGACGATGCATTCGACAAGACTGTTCTCCAATCGCCCATCCCTGTCATCGTGGATTTTTGGGCGCCGTGGTGTAACCCATGCAAAATGGTAGCGCCCACCCTTGACAAACTGGCGAAGGAGTATGAGGACAAAATTTTGATCGCGAAGGTGAACACGGACGAAAATCCCGAATGGATGATGAAGTACGGAATCCAAGGAATCCCGACCATGCTCTTTGTGGCAAGCGGCAAAATCGTCCATCGCCAGGTCGGTGCGTTGCCCGAGCGTATGCTGCGCGACGTTGTGACCCAGTTCATGGAGGTCATCAGTCAGCCGTAACCCAAAGGAGGGCCGATGAAGAAGGCTGCCATCCTAGGATTAATTGTTGCTTTGGCGCTGGGAGGGTGCGTATTACCTGCGATTCCTACTGCCAATACCGGTTCTACCCCTAACGCGGGGCCAACTGTGGATGTAGCAGGGACGGTAGATGCCATCTTGAAGACAGCTCTGGCCCAGACATTGACCGCTCAACCTACGGTCACACCTGTTCCTCCAACGGATACGCCGACTCCCGTTCTGGAGTCATTTGTTCCTGTCACAGTCGAGGCCTCCACGTTCACCGCAACACCAATCACCGATCTAACGACAACCCCTGCGACCGCAACCAGTGGACCTGCAGATGCAACATTTACAGCGACGTTGGCGGCAGCAAGCCCTGCAACATCAATACCGACCCTCACCATTCGCCTGTGGGGCACATTGCCACCTGCAGTTCCTTCCAGCGATATCATCTTGATCAATAAATCAAAAGCGCAGGCTTATATCTCGCTGCAAGTAACGTCTCCTGATGGTAGATACGCCGTTATCGAGTATCCTGTGGTTGGGAGAATTGAAATCAAGGCTCCCCTTGGGTCTTATCTGTATGTAGCCTGGGTTGGCGGCAATAAAATGGTTGGAAATTTCAAATTGCAGGGTCATGAGGAACTATCGATTACCTTGTATAAGGACAAAATCGATGTTCATTAAGCCATCACTGATCTCACCGCATTAAAGGGAAATATATTGACGGATGAAACGAAACGCATTGATCTTGGGCGTTATATTAAGTCTGGCTGCAAATGCCTGTGCACCTCAGGCCACTCCCACCGCTAACCCAATGGATATAGGACACACTGCTGAAGCGGCAGCTTTTACAATGGTAGCTCAGACGGCGGAAGCGATTCCAACTGACACACTGGTTCCGCCAACTGAAACGCCAAGCCCGACACTTGTGCCGACGCTCACCCCCATCACATCGCCGACTTCTAATGTGTCCCCAACCGAAACACAAACGGCTGGTTCACAATCATCAGGAGCAACACAGGATAGTTGCAATAAAGCTCTAACATCCTGGAAAAGTCCAACCGCGAAGCTCAATTTGGCAAACGAAACCAAGCCAAAAGGGCTGGTTACGCTCTCTTTATATGTTGTGACGGAGCTGGGAGAATGCGGGTTCCTGAGCCAGCAATTCGAAACCAGTGGTAGTCTCAGCGGGCCTGCTGGACAATATAGCGCCGGAGCCTTTGTAGACGGTCAGAAAAACTTTCGAGTATCGGGTGTTTTTCGCATCACACAGGGCAGCTGGACAATCGTAGTAAAGAATGAAAGCATCGTCGCTCAGGGGGGATGCTTCCCCAACTGTTAGTTCGAACAAGGAGATACCTAAACATCATGAAACGTTTCACAATCTCTTCATTGATAGTCGCAATGACCGTCATAATCAGCGCATGCGGGGCGGAAGCTGTGCCAACGCAGAGCGCGGCCGATGTACAGTTGACGGCTGTGGCGGCGGCATTTACCGTCGTTGCTCAAACACAGGCGGCCATTCCAACTGCCACACCTTTGCCCCCCACGGAGACTGCCAGTCCGACGCCATTGCCGACGAACACTTCCGCGGCATTGCCGACCCTGGCCGTGGAGGCGACTTCCACACCCGCGGCCGCGGCTGGTGCCGCCACACCCTACTTCTGCGATACCAGAGTTCTTTCATGGTCACCTAAAGGTAGAGCCACCGTAATTCGCATCGTCAATACGACCAAAGCGCCTGTGAATGTATCGCTTTATCTCAATGAAACGCAGGATCATAATGAGTGTGGATATAGAGCTTACAGCCTTGCTAAAAACAACGATGTTGTGATTACTGATTTAGTGCAGGGATGCTATAATCTTTGGGCCTGGAGCACCGATCCACAAACCTCTTTTCGAGTGGCCAGCGCAACCAGCTGCATCAACAACCCGGATAAATGGACATTTGAAATTTCGGAGAGTAATCTGAAGTTTGTGGGTCCATAAATTGATTTCCCGTAAATGAGTGATAGGCGAGCAAAGCTTTGCTCGCCTATTTTTATGAGGAACAATTCACGTTCACGATTCGTCTGTAGAACAAGCGCCTTTGGAGGTAGAATGAAATCTCTGAGTATCTTATTCACGATGACTCTTCTTATCGTCGCCTGTACACAAGTCCCTATGCCCAGTCAATCACCTGTACCTGAACCCAATACTCTGCCACCGGATGCTCCTGTCACAAGCCCGCCACAACAGGGTTTGCCACCGAGGGAAACACCTGACATGCCATTCGCTCCCAAACCCGATGACATAAATCTTTCACGAGGAATTGTATTCATCAATGAATCGGGGCTGTTGATCCGAGAAAGCTTTCCGCCTCAAATCACACTCAGTTTGAGCGGGGATTTATCCACCCCGTGCCATGAATTGCGAGTGAATGTCCAGGAGCCTGATTCCGAAAACATAATCAACGTAGAAGTGTATTCAGTTGTTGATCCTGACCTAGCATGCATACAAGTACTGGAGCCATTTCAGGCAAACATCGATCTGGGAACATTTCCAGGCGGGCATTATGCGGTCCGGGTAAATGGAGACGTGGTGGGCGAGTTTGATACTTAAGAAGACCTTAACCAAAAAGAGCCGGCGATACCGGCTCTTTTTAGTCCTAATGCGAAAGTATTTGCGATAGGAATAACTTCGTTCGATCTTCTCTGGGACTCTGGAATATCTCGTTTGGCGTTCCACTTTCGACGATCTGACCTTCATCGAAGAAGAACATCCTGTTCGCAACTGCGCGCGCAAATCCCATTTCATGTGTCACCACTAGCATGGTCATACCCGACTTTGCCAGTTGAATCATGACATCCAGAACCTCTTTGATCATCTCGGGGTCAAGCGCGGAGGTCGGCTCGTCAAACAGCATGATCTTTGGCTGCATGGCCAATGCACGAGCAATGGCCACACGTTGCTGCTGCCCTCCGGATAACTGACCCGGGTACTTATTTGCCTGTTCAGGAATTCCCACACGTTTGAGCAACTGCATAGCCGACTCACGTGCCTGTTCTTTTGGAGTTCGCCTCACCCATGACGGGGCCAGCATGATGTTTTGAAGAACTGTCAAATGCGGGAAGAGATTGAACTGCTGAAAAACCATTCCTACTTCACTACGGATCGTCTCTATATTGCGGATATCGTTCGTCAGCTCCACGCCGTCCACAACAATTTGTCCTTTTTGATGTTCTTCCAACCGATTGATACAGCGAATAAATGTGGATTTACCCGACCCCGACGGTCCAAAGATCACAATCACCTCGCCCTTTTTAACGGTTAGGTCAATGCCTTTCAGCGCATGGAAGCTGTCGAACCATTTATGCACATCCCGGCAGATGATGATCTCTTGATTCTTGTCAGCTTCGTTCATACGGCCTCCATTAGCGCTTGCCTACACCCAGTGCTTCTTCAAGACGGCGGCTTCCGTATGCAAACGCCATGTTGAATGCCCAGTAAATGATGAAGGCGAACAGAAAGACCTCGCGGTGAGTCCCAAGCCACTCAGCTTGTGCCAGCACCGAACGTCCAATTTGCAGAATATCGAACAGGCCAATAATTGCCACCAGGCTGGTATCTTTGAATAAACTGATAAATGAGTTTAACAAGGCAGGGATGACTGCGCGTAGCGCCTGCGGCAAGATAATCAAAGTCAACGTCAGTGCGCCGCTCAATCCAAGGGCCTGCGCCGCTTCGTACTGTCCGCGATGGATAGATTGAAGACCTCCGCGCACGTTCTCTGCCTGATACGCCGCTTCGAAGAGAATGAACCCGATCATCACACGAATGACAGCGTCAGGAGGCCGCATCTCAACAGGCAGGAACAGTGGCACGAGCAGGTTTGCCATGAAAAGTATCGTCACAAGTGGAACCCCGCGAATCAATTCAATGTAGCCGATGCTGAAATACCGGACGACAGGCAGGGGGCTGCGCCGTCCAAGCGCCAGCAAAATGCCAAGCGGCAGCGCTCCAATGTTGCCGACAATGGTCAGCATCAGCGTGAGCAAAAGACCGCCCCAAACCCTTGTTGGAATCGGAGGAAGCCACGGGGTGAAACGCGTGCCCGCGATCAGTAGAAGAATTAGCGGGAAGTACAGCACCCAACCGAGAGCAGCGACGGAAGCGCCGCGTCCGGGCAGAATCCATCCAACGGCATAGAATGCAAGTAGAACAGCAACCGCGATCAGCCAATTTATCCAAACATCTGAATTTAGGAGTAGACCAGTCAAAGCAAACGCAATGCCCGCTCCAAGCGCGATAAAGGCAAAGCCGCGCGCAGCTTGTCTCCACACGCCCCACGAGAGCCCGATCATGGCGCCCAGCAGATAAATGGCAAGCCATACCCGCCATAAGTGATCGCGCGGATATTGGCCGATCATGAAAAGTGTGAGGTTGGCTTCGATAACGCCCCAACGG
>DASWKT010000316.1:0-6675 GCA_036396515.1 Anaerolineales bacterium
AATTGGAAGGAACTCATACCCTGCTATTTTACAGACCTTTCTCTTTTTGGCAACCTCTTATTCTGCTTTCGCTAAGCAGTTACAAATAATTATGCTAAACTTTGTCTAGTTCTGCCCAGCCTGCCCCCCTCAGGCTGGGCAGAACTATTTATGAAACTAAGGGCAAGCGCTAGCAATTTTTCCTACGCGTCAGCACAAGGATGGTTTTTAGTACAATAAGAATATGAAAGCCAAAAGTTCATATGCATTCATTCTAGTGATCCTGATAACCAACGCTTGCAATTCAACTAATGGAAGTCCAACCGCTTCTTCCTCACCTATAGCTGCAAACACATCAACCATCGTTCCCGCCACTGAGGTACTTACTCTTTCTCCCACTCTGACACTTACACCAACCCCGACGCTGACAGTTACATCCACGCCTCTCCCCACCGAGACGATCACCTCTACTCCGCGCCCTGTTG
The DNA here is from genome assembly GCA_036396515.1 of Anaerolineales bacterium. Classification (GTDB taxonomy): domain Bacteria; phylum Chloroflexota; class Anaerolineae; order Anaerolineales; family Villigracilaceae; genus Defluviilinea. Next base: position 465 of record DASWKT010000316.1, read on the forward strand.
TAGAACGTCTGAAAGCGAAAGTGACAGCCGGACTCCTAAGCTGTCGCTATGGCCCAGGACCTGACTACCTGTACCTTTTTGCGCTCCGCCAAGGCGCGAACATCGAGCTGGTCGGCCGCGTGGATGCAGACAACTGGGATTGGGTCTGGGTGGAAAACGAGACCAGGTGCTGGGTCAAGGCCCAGTTCCTCGATGTTGCAGGAGATATCAAGGGCCTGCCCGTTGTGTATCCGGGAATTGCGAAATTGCCGATCACCCCATATTACCCACCATCTGGCGTGCTGAGTGCCAAGCGTAATAAGGACACGAATGAAGTGGCGGTCTCCTGGGTTCACGTTCCTGTCAGCCCCGGAGATTTTGAAGATGATACAATGCAAACCTATATCGTCGAAGTTTGGCGCTGCGTGGGTGGAGAGCTGATCTTCGATCCATTAGCGACCCGCCTTGCGTTCATCACTTTTATGGATGAACCTGGCTGTTCCGAACCTTCCCATGGAAATGTCTATGTGCAGGAAAAACACGGCTATGCCGGACCTGCCGAAATCCCTTGGCCGGAGTATTAAATGACCTCTACAATCAAATCAGCCAACATCCATCCCTGGATCGCGACTATTGCATACTATCTGTCCTTTATTATTCTTGGGGCAAGTACTGCCGCGTCTGGTCCCAGCCTGCCGGCGCTTGCGGAGCATACCTCCAGTGGGCTGGATCGGATCAGCCTGATCTTTGTCTTCGGCGCTCTCGGCTATTTGATTGGTTCCTATTTTGGTGGGCGAGCGTATGACCGCGTCCCCGGTCATAGGTTGATGGCGATCGCCTTGCTCGCCATTGCGCTTGCATCTGTATTGATCCCACTTGCGCCTGTGCTTTGGATGCTTTTAGTAGCCATGTTCCTCAGCGGGCTTGCCGGAGGCATTGTTGATGTAGGCTGTAACACCCTGCTGTTATGGACGCATGGTAAAAGCGCCGGTCCGTTCATGAACGGCTTACACTTCTTTTTTGGAGTTGGCTCCTTTATCGCTCCATTATTGCTGGCAAGAGTACTTATACAGACCGGTGATATCCACTGGTTATTCTGGTCCGTGGCAATTGCCTGTTTGCCATTGGCGATCTGGTACTGGTTTTTATCAGAACCCTCAACTCATACGCAAGCACAGGAGAGAAAGGATGCGCCTTTCCCGGTGCTCCCTGCTCTCTTAATGGTGATTTTGTTCGTGTTATACGTAGGCCTTGAATTGGGCTTTGCCAACTGGATCTACACCTACGCTTTAACGCTTAATCTCGGGACCTCTGTCACTGCTGCCTATCTGACTTCAGGCTTCTGGGGTTCATTCACCTTCGGCAGATTGCTTGGCGTGTGGGTTTCCACCCGCGCCCGTTCGCAGACAATTCTTTTGGCGGACTTGATCGGCTGTGTTATCAGCACACTCATTATCATGCTCTGGAAAGAATCGAGCCTTGCTCTCTGGGTTGGCAGTATTGGCCTGGGCTTGTCCATGGCATCCATCTTCCCAACCTTTCTCATGGTGGCAGGCGAACGTATGGAGGTGACCGGCGCCATGACAGGCTGGTTCCTGGTAGGCTCTGGGGCAGGCAGCATGCTCCTGCCGTGGTTGATCGGTCAAATATTTGTTCTCACCGGGCCACAAGCTATGACCACAGTTCTGCTTATCGATATTGCAGCGATCATGCTGGCTCTGCTCTTATTTACCAGCCAGCGGATAATTACTCCAGTAGAACCTGTACTAAAAGCAGAATAGTATTCACCGACAAAAATCCGCTCTCAAAGCGGGTTTTTTATTGATTTCCTAAACTTCCTTTTAGAATTATGAACTTTACTATTGACAATCTGAAGTTAATATTGTAATATTGAATAATCCTATAACTATTTTATAAATTTATTCAAGAAAAGATTATTTTTCTTAAAGCATGCTTTAAAAGGAGCCTCCGATGACTGATTTCGCGATTGAAGCTAAAGAACTTGTCAAGAAGTTCCCTGCCAAGCCTGGCACAGGTGATAAAACTGCTGACAATACCTCCGCCCCAACACGCAGGCGCGGGCTCTTTGCTAGGAAAGAACCAAAAGCCATGTTCACTGCCGTCAATGGCGTTGACCTGCAGATCGAGCGCGGTGAGATCTTCGGTTTGCTGGGCCCGAATGGCGCAGGTAAATCCACCACGATTCGGATGCTTTGCACGTTGCTGGAGCCCACCAGCGGGACCGCACACGTCAATGGCTTCGATATCGTCAAGCAGGCCAATGATGTGCGCCGCAGTCTTGGCACCCTGCTCGCCGGCGAACGAAGCATTTATTGGAAACTCAGCGGCCGTGAGAACCTGGAATACTTCGCAGCGTTGTACCACATCCCTACAATGGTAGCCAAACATCGGGTAGAAGAATTGATCGAGCGCATGGAACTCAAAGAGCGCGCCAATGAACTCGTCGAAAAATATTCAACGGGGATGCGCCAGCGAGTCGCCATCGCAAAAGCCTTGCTGGCCCGCCCCCCCATCCTTCTTCTGGATGAACCAACGCTCGGGCTGGACCCTCAAGCGGCTCGCCGTTTAAGAGAGCTGATCGCGCAACTCAAGGAGGAGGGCCACACCATTCTGCTGACGACTCATTACATGGAAGAGGCAGACCTGCTCTCCGACCGAATCGGCATCATTGATCAGGGCAGGATCATTGCCCTGGATACACCCGAGGGACTCAAGCGCCGTATCGACCAGAAGGAAGTGATCCGCCTGGAGCTCACGGGATGGCACGATGAAATTGCAGGCAAACTCAAAAGCATCTCGGGCGTTGAGAACATTACCACGCATCAGCAAGGTGAAGCGGACTTATGGGAAGTGAGTCTCCAGGCGCAGAACAGCCGGGCCGCCCTGCCCCGCATTGTGGAGAATATTAGCGGTAACGGGACACGATTGGTAAACATGAACATCGTCAAACCCTCACTGGAGGATGTGTTTATTCATCTGACTGGCAAGGCGTTGCGAGACTAGGAGTCCGGAATGCAAACATCTCTCACTCCACGATCGCTTGGGCAACCGGGCATCCTTTCTGATGTGCGTGCATTCCAGGCGATTCTGCGCCGCGAATGGCTTATCTTCACACGGTATCCAAGCTGGATGATCGCGCTCTTCATTTGGCCGTTGATCTTCCCGATGATGTATATCCTTACGGCTCGCGCGCTTTCAGGCCCGGATGGAAGCGGACTCGCAGTCTTTATGCAAAACACCGGTGCAAGTGACTTCATTGGGTATATCGTCATTGGCACAACGGTTTGGATGTGGCAAAACATCGTGCTGTGGGATGTCGGCTTTTCATTGCGCAACGAACAAATGCGCGGCACACTTGAATCCAACTGGCTTTCCCCTACCTGGAGATTTTCTTATTTGCTGGGGCACACAGGCCCGCAGATCATTTCGATGCTGATGTTTATCGGCATCACGGCTCTGGAATTTGGACTCATCTTTGGGGTGAAATTACACGGCAGCGTATGGATGATCCTGCTGGTCATGCTCGCGGCAATTCCATCCATTTATGGATTGGGGTTTGCATTCGCCAGCCTTGTGATCACCGTCAAGGAAGCCAATGCGTTTGTCTTCCTTCTTCGCGGACTGGTCATGATCTTCTGCGGCATCACCTTCCCCATCAGTCTTTTGCCTGGATGGATGCAATCTATTGCACAGTGGCTCCCCCCAACTTATCTAATCCATGGCATGCGCGCCGCAGCATTTTCGAATGCAGGCATCACCGAGCTATTGCCCGACTTGATCCCACTGTTTTTGTTCGGCATCTTCTGGCTTGTAGTCGGTTATTCCACTTTTCTATGGATGGAACGTCGTGCCCGTCGCACTGGCGCGATTGGACAGTATTAGATGCTCGCGCTGAGCGGAACACAGTGCAGACGAAGCGCGAATAGAGATAAATTATGCAACTTACCTCCCTCTCCCAACCCAGCCTGAAGACACAATTGCGTGCCCTGTTTGTGATCGCCCGCAAAGATTGGAAAGTCTTCTGGCGTTATCCATTGAACGCGGTCTCCAGCATCTTTCAACCCATCATCTGGATTACTCCTGTCTATTTCATGGGCAAGGCATTCAGCACAAATGGACAGGCGCTCGGCTTCGCGGCTTACAGCGGTACAGGTGATTACATGTCCTTTATTTTGCTTGGTACAGTGCTAAGCAACTTCATTCTCACCGTGTTTTGGGGCATGGGCTACGCCCTCAAGGAAGATATGGACGCAGGTGTACTCGAGTCAAATTGGCTGACACCTGTTTCGCGTTTGCTGATCCTCATCGGGCGGACCCTTACCAGCCTGCTTACAACGAGCATCACATCGTTGATCATGCTTGCGATCGCAGGTGCATTGTTCGGCTTCAAACCGACAGGAAATACCCTGGCCGCGTTTCTCACAGCAATTCCCATGCTGCTGGGTCTATATGGATTTGGTTTTGCCTTTGCGGGCATCGTTCTCCTGATGCGCGAGGCCAACACACTGGTGGACGTCAGCAGTTTCCTCGTGCAGGGGCTTTCCGGCGCGAACTTCCCCGTGCAATCCCTGCCATCCTGGCTGATTCCCATCTCGCTTATGCTGCCATTGACTTACGGACTGGATGCAGTGCGGGGCTGGCTTTTGCAGACCAGTACCATTTTGCCGATTAGGGTGGAGATCGCGCTTTTGATCGTTTTTATGGTAGGAATGCTTTGGTTCGGCGGCTGGTTCTTCTATAGAGTCGAACGGCGAGTCCGTACCTTAGGAACGCTGGGCCAGCACTAAATGAGTGCTTGAGCCGCCGTCCTCGGCGGCGATTGCTACTACTGCCAGCGCCGTACGCTGCACGCGGCCCTGGCAGTATGATTTTAATCAACATTAATCCAAAACAAGAACAAATGTGCTATAATTTAATTCCCCCGACACGAAAGGACATAGATGTTCACGCGATTGAAAAAAATCTATCGTGAGTTCCCACGCCTGTTTTGGGTCGTCGTTGTTGTCCGTTTCATTGATGGCATTGGGGGAACACTTCTTTTTCCTTTCTTCGCACTCTATATCACACAGAAATTCAATGTCGGCATGACGCAGGCAGGCATCCTGCTTGGGATGTCGTCCCTGTTTGGTTTGATCGGTAGCATGTTCGGCGGCGCGCTGACCGACAAATTCGGCCGCAAGCAGTTGATCCTGTTTGGTCTCGTCTTCAGCGCCATTAGTACGCTCACATTGGGTCTCGTCAATGATTTCAGCATCCTATTCGCACTTGTGATTGTGGTCGGTCTGCTCTCAAACATTTCACACCCTGCCCACGAGGCGATGATCGCGGATATCCTGCCAGAAAAGAAACGACAGGAAGGCTTTGGCATCCTGCGCGTGGTGGGCAACCTTTCTTGGATCATTGGTCCGACCATTGGCGGCTTCCTGGCAAACATCAATTTCTTCTACTTATTTGTAATCGATGCGATCATCAGTTGTATTGTCGCGGTCGTTATTTTCCGCACGATTCCGGAAACCAAACCCGCACTTCACGCACATGAAAAAGGTGAGTCCTTCCTGCAAACGGTGGCAGGGTATCGTTTCGTGTTGCGCGATACCGCTTTCGTATCATTCATCATCGCCAACATTATCATGCTGCTCGTTTATCAGCAAATGTATGGCTCACTCTCGGTCTATTTACGTGACAACCATGGCATCAACCCTCAGGGGTATGGATTCCTGATGACAACCAGTGCAATTACCGTTGTGCTCTTTCAATTCTGGTTGACTCACAATATTAAACACCTGCCACCTTTCCTGATGATGGCGTTCGGCACGATCTTCTATATGATTGGCTTCGTGCTCTTTGGGATCGTCACAACTTATATTCTGTTTGCACTCAATATCGTCATTATTACCATCGGCGAGATGATCATCATGCCCACCAGCCAGGCTCTGGTGGCAGGTTTTGCGCCTGCAGAAATGCGTGGACGTTATATGGCGATCGCGGGACTTTCATGGGCGATCCCTTCGACGATTGGTCCCGGCGCGGCAGGCTACATCCTGGATAACTACAACCCGAACCTGCTCTGGTACATCGGCGGAGCATTATGCGGAGTCTCGGTACTGGCTTACTATGCACTTCACCTGCGCCTCGGCGCGAGGGAGCAGTTTGCTCCCGCACAAGAGGAGGCGATGCCCCTCGGAGCCACAACCGATTAACGAGTAGTGGC
>DASWKT010000317.1:0-10599 GCA_036396515.1 Anaerolineales bacterium
CACGCCGGGTTTATTCTCAACTAATGCGATGAAAGTATGATTCATTTCTTATCCTAACTTTCCTCTTTCTTCTTTCCTCTTTTATCGGGCAAGCTAAGCGGAAAGAAGAAAGATGTTATTGCCTTACAGGTCTCTGTATCATCTGATCCAGCGCCGCGCCCTGAGGAACCATCGGATACACCGCTTCCTCCTGTTCCACGCGGAACTCGAGCACGACGGGTCCCTTCGTATTGCGGGCCCAATCGATGGCTTCATGCACTTCTTCATGCTTCATAATCAGCCGCGCAGGGACTCCGTGCGCTTCCGCAAGTTTCACAAAATCAGGCGTGAGCATGTTTACCGCGGAATAGCGCTTCTCGAAGAAGAATTCCTGCCACTGGCGCACCATGCCAAGGAAGTTGTTGTTCATGATCGCGACCTTCACATTCGCGCCCTCCTGCACGGCAGTGGTCAATTCCGCCGCGGTCATCTGGAAGCCGCCATCTCCGGCGATGGCCCATATCTCCTGGTCTTTATGTGCGAACCAGGCCCCAATCGCGGAGGGCAGTCCAAAGCCCATGGTCCCCGCGCCGCCTGAAGTGATCCAGCGATTCGGCTTATCCAAAAAATAATATTGCGCAGCCCACATCTGGTGTTGGCCCACATCCGTTGTCATGATCGCGCCGCCGCCCGTGGCCTTCCAAATGTCAGCGATCAAATGCGCGACATATAACTTGCCATCTTCAGGCCAGTTCATAATGCTGCGCGCGTCGGCTTCGGTCTTCCACCCGTTGATCTCCTGGAACCATTCATCATGCTCGTATTCATCCACCAACGGAATAAGGTCGGTCAACACTGTCTTCAAATCCCCAACAAGCGGAACATCCACAAAGACATTCTTGTGAACTTCCGAAGGATCAATCTCGATATGGATCTTCTTGGCACGCGGCGCGTAGGTCTTCAATGTGCCCGTCACGCGGTCATCAAAGCGCATGCCAAATGCAAGAATCAAATCAGAATTCTGGATCGCCAGATTCGTATGGACTTCACCGTGCATGCCCATCATGCCCAGGCTCAGAGGATGAGAGGCGGGGAACGCGCCGAGTCCCAGCAGCGTACTTGCAACAGGTGTTTGAGTCTTCACCGCGAATTGCATCAGCGTTTCTTCCGCCTTGGACATCAACACACCATGCCCACATAAGATGATCGGTCTCTGTGCTTTCTCAATCAGCGTCACGGCTTGATCCAGCAAATCCTTCGGCGCGTGAGAAACAGGTTGATAGCCAAGCAATTTCACTTCTTCGGGGTAAACAAATTCAGCCTTTTCAATCTGCGCGTTCTTGCAGATGTCGATCAGCACAGGCCCGGGCCGTCCGCTGCGCGCGATGTAAAACGCCTCACGCACCGCCTCTGCAATTTCAGTCGCGCGCGTCACAAGATAATTATGCTTTGTGATCGGCAAGGTAATGCCGGTCACATCTGTCTCCTGGAAGGCGTCTCCGCCGATCAGGTGCGCCGCGACCTGTCCTGTAATGAACACAACCGGGACCGAGTCCATCATCGCAGTGCAGATGCCCGTGACAAGATTCGTTGCGCCAGGGCCGGAGGTTGCCATCGCGACCCCAACCTTTCCAGAAGCCCGCGCATACCCATCGGCCATATGCGCTGCGCCCTGTTCATGCCGCACCAATACATGATGGACGGGATAACTCAACATCGCATCATAGATCGGCATGTTCGCGCCACCAGGATAGCCGAAAACAACCTCCACCCCTTCACGTACCAGACATTCCCATAAAATTTCTGCACCACTTTTTTTCATGATTTCTTTCTCCTTTTAGCATTACAAGACTAGCTGGTAATCGCCCCCTCAGAAGCCGAAGACACACTGCGGGCATATTTCGCCATCACGCCCTTTTTATAGCGGGGCTCAGGCGCCTGCCACCCCTTCTTACGTTTTGTCAATTCACTCCCGGAAATATCTACGCGCAGTTCACGTCGATCCACATCAATCGTGATCAAGTCGCCATCCTTAACGTAAGCGATCATTCCACCGACCGCCGCTTCAGGAGCAATGTGACCCACCGAGATTCCGCGCGTCGCGCCTGAAAAACGTCCATCGGTTAATAGGGCGACATCATTGCTCAGACCCGCGCCCGCGATTGCCGCGGTGACTCCCAGCATTTCGCGCATCCCGGGCCCACCCTTCGGACCTTCGTAGCGGATCACGACCACATCTCCCGCTTTGATCTTCTGTTGGGTGACAGCCAGCATCGCATCTTCTTCACGCTCAAACACGCGCGCGGGCCCCTTGAACTGCTTGACATTATTTGCGGCGGCCTTATGTACTCCGCCCTCTTCCGATAAATTGCCATGCAAAATGACGAGACCACCATTGGACTTGATCGGCTTATCCAGCGGATAGATGACCTGCTGACCTGGCGTCTCGACACCTGTCTGCGCAGCTTCGTCAATGGTCTTACCGGTTACCGTCATGCATTCGCCATGCAAATATCCACCTTCCAAAAGACGCTTCATCAAAAACGGGATGCCGCCCGCGGCGTGCATGTCCGCCGCCATGTACTTGCCAAATGGCTTGATATCTGTAATGAGAGGCACGCGCGAACAAATCGTATCAAAATCGTCAATATGCAGGTCAATGCCTGCTTCGCGCGCCAAAGCCAAGAGGTGGAGCACTGCATTCGTCGAGCCGCCCGTTGCGGCGACGGAAGTGATCGCATTTTCTATCGCTTTGCGTGTGTAAATTTGGGAAGGTTTTAAATCAAAGCGTAACATTTCCATCACCAGTTTCCCAGTTTCAAATGCGACGCGGTCTTTCTCTTCAGACATGGCTGGGACACTATTGAATCCCACCGGAGAGATGCCGATAAATTCCATGATGGTGGACATTGTGTTGGCAGTGAACTGTCCGCCACATGCGCCCGCGCCCGGGCAGGCTAAATTTTCCACATCCATAAATTCCTGTTCGTTGATCTTCCCCGCTGAATACGCACCTACTGCTTCAAACACATCCTGAATGGTCAGTGATTTTTCCCCGAGCTTGCCAGGGTTGATGGAGCCGCCGTACAAGGCTAGGCCCGGGATATCGAGCCGGGCGAGCGCCATCATCACGCCTGGATTCGTTTTATCACAACCAGCAAGACAGACGATGGCATCGAAATGGTTTCCGCGTGCCACCAGCTCAATCGAATCCGCGATCACTTCACGGCTGATCAGTGAGGCCTTCATCCCTTCGGCACCCATCGTGATCCCATCTGAAATGGAAACCGTGTTGAATTCCATAGGTGTCCCACCCGCTGCGCGAATCCCTTCCTTCACTTTCTGCGACAACCTTCGCAGGTGATAATTGCAGGGACCAATTTCAATCCATGTATTCGCCACACCTACAATCGGTTTACGCAGATCATCGTCACTGAACCCCACTGCTTTGAGCATAGCACGCGCGGGAGCACGATTAGGTCCCGTGGTAATTGCATGGCTGTTCCTCTTTGGATCGGTCATAGGCTCCTCGTTGAAAACACAGACCAAAATAGATATAAAAAAGCCGCCCCTGGTTAGGGCGGCTCTTTGCACTTACTAAGGTCTGTGTTACTTCTTCACTCTCACCTTTGCCATCCTAACCGAAATTAGATCCTTGATAATAAGGACCACAACAAGGATGACAATAAGAGAGAGGCTGAAGACAGGACTCATTTTGGTTTAAGGTATTTCGCCCGATTATAGGCCGATTCGTAAATAAGTCAAGGGCCTTTTCTAGGATTTGGTGAACCTTAACCATTTAATAACATCTAGCAGGACGATCTTTATCAGGAAATATACTTTATAGATTCATAAAAAGCAAAATCTGGAAATGAAAAAGTTAAAGTAAAAGGACCATGAATAAAGTCTCTTCCTCTTGACTCATTCCCCTCACTGGCATAGAATACCGCCTAATATGAATACGGTTCACTTCGCTATGACCATGACCACCACTACCTCCCGGACTCTCCGTGAGGAATTTGTGCCTGGGCAGAAGTAACCGAATCAAAGGTACTCTCGAAACACACAACGCCTCACGGAAACGTGAGGTGTTTTTGTTTATCTGAATCCAAACACAAAGGACACGAAGGAAAAAACACAAGAAAGGAACTGCCCCTAGAGTCCTCACCCGCACTCCCCGGCACCTGCCCCCGGGGGCAGGTGCAAGTGTTGTGCCCATCGTGTTTAAAAAATTTGCAAGGAGAACGATCATGCCAGACTTAAAACAAACACTCGTAATGAAGTTCGGGGGCACATCCGTTGGTTCGGTGGATGCGCTGACCAAAGCGACTCAGATCATACGAGACGCGCATACGGAATTTCCGCGTGTAGTCGTGATCACCTCAGCAATGTCTGGCGTGACTGATCTGTTGTTGAAATGCGCTTCGCTCGCTTCGCAGGGAAACCTTGAATCGCTCCCAAATGACGAATCCATGCTGAGAGAAAAGCATTTCTCTACGGCAGACGCTCTGATACAGGATAAGCAACTTTGTGAGCAAACAAAGGGAGAAATCAATTGCTTGATTCAATTACTCGTTGATTTATGCAGAGCGATCGCCGTGCTTGGTGAAGCCAGTCCACGGGCACTGGATGCAGTGGCCTCTCTCGGCGAGCGGATGAGCCTCCGCTTGCTGGGCGCGATTGCGGAGAGCGCAGGGGTCAAAGTGAAAGTAATTGAGTCGAGTGAATTTGTCGTTACGAACTCACACTTTCAAAATGCAAATCCCGATTTTGATCTGACAACTGAAAAGACGCAGCGATTGCTGAATCCGCTTTTGGATGAAGGTGTTGTCCCCATCACAACCGGATTTATCGGCGCGACGCCCGAAGGTGTAATTACAACTCTCGGGCGCGGGGGAAGTGACTACTCCGCGGCAATCATTGGCTCCGTATTACCCGCCGATGAGGTATGGATATGGACGGACGTGGACGGCATCATGACAGCCGACCCTCGCCTGGTGCCTTCGGCAAAGACACTGCCTGAGATCAATTACAGCGAAGTTGCCGAACTCGCCTACTACGGAGCGAAAGTTCTTCATCCAAAAACGATCCGTCCCGTTGTTGAAGCAGGTATTGGACTGCGCATTTGCAACACGTTCAATCCCTCCCATCCTGGTACTCGCCTGGTCGCAAATGGAGGTTCCAACGGAAAAGTATATAAGGGCGAACGAGTCATTAAGGCAGTGACAGCCATCCGCAAGCAAAAGTTAGTAACGATTGAAGGGCGTGGCATGCTCGGCGTCCCGGGCGTAGCGGCACGCGCATTTGGCGCAGTGGCTTCCACGGGTACAAGCGTACCGCTCATTACACAGGCCTCATCGGAGCAGTCGATTTGTTTTGCCGTGCCATCTGAAGCTGCCAATCAAGTGTTGGATGCGCTGCAAGAGAATTTTTCCACCGAAATTTCCGAACGCGACATTGACCGTGTCTGGGCAACGGATGAGATCGCCATCATCACGGTAGTGGGAGCTGGCACGCGCCATACACCGGGTATCGCGGGTCAGATATTCAGCAAGCTTGGCGATCACGATATCAATGTCCTGGCGATTGCGCATGGTTCGTCTGATGTTTCGATCAGTATGGTGGTGGAAACAAAAGATACGGAGTGCGCGGTGAAGGCGTTGCATGAATTGATTGTCAATTAACCCGTAGGTGCGGACAGCTGTCCGCACCTACATTAATCAAAGGAGAAATTATCATGTCTCAATCCCAAATCCCTGTAGCCGTGCTCGGCGCGACCGGTTCTGTGGGCCAGCGTTTTATTTCGCTGCTTGATAATCATCCCTGGTTCAGGGTGGCAGCGCTGGCCGCGTCCGATCGTTCAGTTGGACAGCCTTACGGGCAAGTCTGTCGGTGGGTGTTGAATGATCCGATGCCTGAATTTGCGCGTGAGATGGTCGTGGTCCCTGCAATGCCTGAATGCATCGATGCAAAAATCGTTTTTTCGGCACTGCACAATGAATTTGCTAAAGACCTTGAGCCGCAATTCGCGCAGGCGGGATTCGCTGTTTGTTCCAACGCCTCATCCTATCGCCGCGTGGAGGATGTGCCCCTGCTCCTCCCCGAAGTCAATGCGGATCACATCCAGCTCGTGAGGAGCCAACGCGAGCAGCGCGGCTGGAACGGATGCATTCTCACGAATCCAAATTGCACGAGCACAGGCCTCACCATTGCACTTAAGGCACTCGATGATGCATTCGGCGTGAAAAAAGTCTTTGCCGTTTCTCTTCAAGCGCTTTCGGGCGCAGGCTATCCTGGGATCCCTTCTCTGGATATTATCGACAACGTCATCCCCAACATAAATGGTGAAGAAGATAAGGTGGAGTGGGAGCCACGTAAAATGCTTGGCAAACTCCGTGAAACGCTCGAGCCGCCGTCCTCGGCGGCGGGGACGCCGCCTAGAGCTGCTATCGAATTAGCAGATATCAAATTCAGCGCACACACCAATCGAGTCGCGGTGATCGATGGACACACGGTCTGCGCAAGCGTTGAATTGGCGCGTCCTGCCGACCCCGAAACTGCGGAGGCGGTCCTTCGGGATTACCGCGCACCCGCATCCGCTGGTGAACTGCCCTCGAGCCCGCGACCCGTCATCGATGTCCGCAGTGAAGCGGATCGCCCTCAGCCACGACTCGACCGATTAACGGGGAAAGGCATGACGACGGTGGTTGGCCGCTTAAGGCGCGATCCAATTCTCGATCTCAAATTTGTCGTGCTTTCACACAACACGATTCGCGGCGCGGCCGGAGGCTCGATCTATAATGCAGAGTTGTTAGTAAACGAAGGATTGCTGTAGCAACTTGATGTCACGCTTCAAGCGTGACCTACTTGTCGATAAGAATCTTTTGTGATATAAATTTCCGCTGACAACAAAATACTCGCTCTTATCCAGAGAGGCTGAGGGAACGGCCCTGTGAAGCCTCGGCAACCTGACTATACATGAGTCAAGGTGCCAACTCCGACAGAAGGATAGCAATATCCGTTTAACTGGAAGATGAGAGGATGGTCTGCGCGTGCCTCTTCTTGTACTTCCGGAAGAGGTATTTTTTTCCCTCACGCCCCTCGCCTTCTGGGAGAGGGCTAAGGTGAGGGACAATGTATCTCTTCTGGAAAAGCGGGTAAATCATATTCAAGGAGATGTGTTATGTCCACTACAAATCGACAATTCGGTTTCACCACCCGCCAGCTACATGTGGGATACACGCCTGAAGAGACAACGGACAGTCGTGCTGTGCCGTTGTACCAGACCGCGGCATACAACCTGCAAAGCACGGAGCGAGCTGCGCGTTTGTTTGCGCTACAGGAGGCCGGGAATATCTACACGCGCATCTCCAACCCAACCAGCAATGTACTGGAGAAAAGGATCGCAGATCTCGAAGGAGGTGTGGGAGCACTTGAGACCAGCTCGGGGCATGCCGCGCAAGCTACGGCCATCCTCACGATTTGCGAAGCGGGAGATCATATTGTTTCCGCAGCTACGTTATATGGTGGGACGGTGAGCCAATTCAAATATACATTCCCACGCTTAGGGATCAACGTGACCCTCGTTGACCCAGCTGACCCCGAGAATTTCCGCCGCGCGATCCTGCCAAACACGAAGATCATTTATGGCGAGACCATCAGCAACCCACTGGTGAATATCTTTCCGCTCGAAGAAGTCGCGAAGATCGCGCAGGAATACGACATCCCATTGATGATCGACAACACATTCGCAACACCTTATCTTTGCCGCCCGTTCGAATGGGGTGCGGATATCCTCACACACTCCACAACGAAATTCATTGGCGGGCACGGCACGTCCATTGGCGGAGTGATTGTGGATGGGGGAAAATTCAACTGGGCAAAAGGTGACCGCTTCAAGAATTTCACTGAGCCCGATCCTTCCTACCACAACGTGGTATATGCTGAAGATTTTGGTCCTCTGGCTTTTATATCCAAAGCACGAGCAGGTATTTTACGCGATATCGGCACATGCCAGTCGCCTTTCAACTCCTGGCTGTTCATTCAAGGACTGGAAACCCTGTCTCTGCGCATGGAACGCCATGTGCAGAACGCGCAAGCCGCTGCGGAATTTTTGGAAGATCATCCCAAGGTTAGTTGGGTCACGTATTCAGGTTTACCAAGTCACCCCGATCATGAACGTGCAAAGAGATATCTACCCAAGGGTCCAGGCGCAGTGCTTGGCTTCGGCGTCAAAGGCGGGCGCGAAGAAGGAGCGCGTTTTATTGACAACTTGAAGCTGATCAGCCACGTCGCAAATCTTGGTGATGCAAAATCGCTCGCTATTCATCCCGCCAGCACAACACATTCCCAGCTCACGCCGGAGGAACAAACTGCGGCGGGCGTCAGCCCTGATTTCATCCGCTTATCCATTGGCCTGGAGGATATTGAAGATATTCTCTGGGATCTGGACCAGGCGTTGAATGCGTAAAGCATTCTGTTGGTCGAGTAGGGCGAAGCCCATATCGAGACCAACAGGTAACCAGAGCAATTTTGGTAACAAGAATTATTTTGCTTACTGGTGGTCTCGATACGCCCTGCGAGAAACACGCAGGGCACTCGACCACCGATATGGATAGAAAAATATGCCTATAAAAATTCCCACTACACTTCCTGCACGCGCGACCCTTGAACGCGAAAATATCTTCATCATGGATGAGGAACGCGCCCAACATCAGGATATTCGCCCTCTAAAAGTAGCGATCCTGAATCTTATGCCCACGAAAATTGCAACCGAGACCCAACTACTGCGATTGCTTTCCAACTCCGCACTCCAGGTGGAGGTCACATTGCTTCACACAGCTACTTACGAATCAAGGAACACAGATGCGGAGCATTTGCTCAATCACTATCTCACGTTCGATGACATTTGCAAAGAAAAATTCGACGGGCTGATCATCACAGGCGCGCCCGTCGAACAAATGCCTTTTGAAGAAGTTGAATATTGGGGTGAACTAACTGACATCATGGACTGGGCCGAGACAAACGTTGAGTCAACATTTCACATCTGCTGGGGAGCGCAGGCTGGACTCTATCACCGTTATGGAATCCCAAAGTATGACCTCCCCCACAAAATGTTCGGCGTCTATGAGCACCGCGTCCTTTCTCCGACCGAGAGCCTGCTGCGCGGCTTCGACGACATTTTCCTCGCTCCACACTCGCGCCACACCGAGATCCGCCGCGCGGATGTGGAGAAGCTCAGCGAGTTGAGCATCCTGGCCGAATCAGATGAAGCGGGCCTTTATATCCTCGGCACAAAAGACGGACGTCAGATCTTTATTACAGGTCACTCTGAATATGATCCGCTGACGCTCAAGGCAGAATATGATCGCGACGTAAACAAGGGCCTGCCCATTCATGTCCCGCAGAACTATTATCCCAAGGATGACCCGAACCAAACGCCAAGTGTCCGCTGGCGAGGACATGCAAATTTACTGTATTCAAACTGGTTGAATTACTATGTGTATCAGGTCACGCCCTATGATCTGAATCAGATTCCTTAGGACAAGAGTCGTACAGTTTTTGAATGCTGGAGCACAAAGCTTCAATCGACGGAAGCCGACTTCTTGTTTGAGTCCCCGATGGAAACACTTAACTGGCTGGAAGAGCTGGTTTGATTCCACTATGCCCTATTGATTCATTTCAAGCGGAAGTTTCGTTAATGAAAAAGGGTTTCCCCTACGTCACCCTAGAGTTCTTCCCTATTGAGAGTAATTTATATATGTCTATAATTCAGTTAACAGGTAAGTTTGAACCTGTCCGCTGGTTTTCTTGATTCGTTGGATAATTGAGTCAGCCGATTTTTTCAATAATCGGGACACCGAAAATAAAGGGACGACCAGGGCCCATCTTTTTAAGACATCTGACGTGTGATTTCAGATAGCATAACTCTCTCACTAAGAAAAAGTTGATAAGAAACATCTCTTGCGATATACGGCGGCAGGCAGAACTTCTGCCTGCCATATTGCTTTTGAACGGGGGTTGATCAAGGAACAGGAAGATAGGAGATTGAAAATGGAACTCAAAGAAGGAACGAGTGTATTTACCGCCAGCGGCGAGGAGGTGGGCAAGATCAACCGTGTCGTCCTCGACCCGGCAACAAATGAGGTTACCCATATCGTGGTCCAAAAAGGCTGGCTCCTACCGGAGGATAAAGTTGTGCCTCTCCGGATGATTAATTCTGCCACGGAAGAGAGAGTCGTATTGAATGAGGATACCGGCGATTTTGACCAACTGCCGCCTTTTGAGGAAACACACTTTGTCGAGCTAACCGAGGACGATACCAGCCCGGCTGAGCGCCGTACCGATCGATATGCTCCAGCATACTACTGGTATCCACCCTCCGGGTATATTGGCTACCCAGCCTACGGCCTGGGATATTACGATCGGCCTCCGGTCAGGACACAGCAGAATATTCCGGAGAATACAATACCCTTAAAAGAGGGAGCCACTGTAATCAGCTCCGATGACGAGCACGTTGGAGACGTTGAACGTTTATTCGTCGATCCTGACTCGAACAGGGCTACTCATTTTCTGATCTCTCAGGGTTTACTCTTCAAAGAGAGGAAGCTCGTCCCAGCC
>DASWKT010000318.1:0-5912 GCA_036396515.1 Anaerolineales bacterium
CTACGTATTTAAGTCGCGGAGAGGCCTGAATCGAGAGGTTGTCGCACAGATCTCGGAGATGAAAGAAGAGCCGGAGTGGATGTTGGAGTTCCGCTTGAGGGCATTAGATCATTTTATGAAACGGCCAATGCCCACATGGGGTGGCGACCTGGGTAAACTCAACCTGGACAATATCTACTTTTACACCAGGCCAACCGAAAAAGAAGGTCGATCCTGGGATGAAGTTCCTGACACTATTAAGGAGACCTTTAGCCGTCTGGGGATTCCCGAGGCGGAGCAAAAGTTCTTAAGTGGTGTGGGCGCGCAATATGAATCAGAAATGGTCTATCACAGCATCCAGGAGCATCTGTCTGAGAAGGGCGTAATTTTCAAAAGCATCGAAAATGGGTTGCGCGAACATCCAGATCTCTTCCGTGAGTACTTCGGCACCGTGATTCCGATTGAGGATAACAAGTTCGCGGCATTGAACAGCGCAGTGTGGTCTGGCGGCTCATTTTTATACATCCCGCCGGGAGTCAAAGTCGATCTGCCTTTGCAGGCCTATTTCCGAATAAATCAGGCTAATCAAGGACAGTTCGAGCGAACCCTGATCATCGCTGATGAAGGGTCCGAAGCCCACTACGTGGAGGGCTGCACTGCGCCGGTCTACACCACGGATTCGTTCCACAGCGGTGTCATTGAGATCGTTGTGAAGAAAGGCGCACGGATGCGCTATACGACGATCCAGAACTGGTCTAACAACATGTATAACCTGGTTACTCAAAGGGCTATCGTTCACGAGAAAGGCACCATGGAATGGGTGGATGCCAATCTGGGATCCAAGCTGACCATGAAATATCCGTCGTGCTACCTGATCGGTGAGAAAGCTCACGGCGAGATATTATCGATGGCCTTTGCGGCACGTGGGCAGCACCAGGATACGGGCGGCAAGGTTATCCATTTCGCTCCAAACACCAGCAGCAAGATTACTTCCAAATCGATCAGCAAGGGTGAGGGACGCGCCTCCTATCGAGGTTTGCTGAAGGTGCACAAAGGCGCCTACAACTCGAAATCCAATGTGGTCTGTGATGCGCTGCTGTTGGACGAGCAATCACGATCGGACACCTATCCATATATCGAAATTGACGAAGATGATGTCACGATCGGTCATGAAGCTTCTGTATCGAAAGTGGGTGAGGAGCAGCTCTTTTATCTGATGAGCCGTGGTTTGAGCGAAGAGCAGGCCACCGGCATGGTAGTGTCCGGCTTCATTGAACCGCTGGTCAAAGAGCTACCGATGGAATACGCCATTGAAATGAACCGTCTGATCCAGCTTCAGATGGAAGGTTCGATAGGTTAGAAGGGCAATAGACGATCATGGCAGAACGCACCATTGTCACCAGGAAACAGCGCGTTCAACGCGAGGCGGCAAAGCAGTTTCAATTTACCCGGGAGATGGTACCCCCACCGGGTGGCAACGGAAGCGCGCCGGAATTCCTGCGCGATTACCGCTTAAGCGCCTGGGAGACCTTTGAAAGTCTTCCGCTTCCTAAGACTACCGATGAACCCTGGCGGCGAACGGATATTCGTGGTCTAGAAATCGCTAGCTTCAGGCAGCCGAGGATTGGGGAATACGAAGATTTTTCGCCGATCCCGGGCGAACTGTTGATTCCGTTGGTGGGCGATCAACATGGCGGTCAAATCGAATTGATGCCAGGCGGTGTGAAGACGGCGCTCGATCCTGAGCTACAGGCCAAAGGCGTGATTTTTACCGATCTGCAAACAGCGGAGCGGGAGCATCCCGATATCCTGGCGCAAATATTAGGTCAAATTGTACGCGCCGAGGAAGGCAAATTCGCAGCCCTGGCAGCTGCGATGGCGGAGAATGGCGTTCTGCTTTATGTACCGGCCGGGCTGCAAGTTGAACTTCCTTTTCATAGCGTCCTCTGGGGACCCGGAACAGGCCTTGCCCATTTCTCGCATCTGCTCGTCTGGATAGCAGACGGCGCTTCGGCAACCTACATGCATGAAGCAGCATCTCCGACAGAGACTGACGGCCAGACCATGCACGCCGGAGTTGTGGAAATCCATGTTGGCGACTCGGCTAATTTCCGGTTTGTGGAGCTGCAATCCTGGGGTGAGGGCGTATGGAACTTCACTCACGAGCGGGCCAGGGTCGGTCGTGACAGTAATTTGGATTGGGTATTCGCCGCTGTCGGCAGCCACTTGACGAAGAATTTTTCGGACCTCGACCTGGTTGGGCAAGGATCTACAGGCCGGATGTCCGGTTTTTATTTCACGGATGGCGTACAACATCTGGATCATGACACCCAACAAAACCATTTTGCGCCCGATACGACCAGTGATCTTCTTTTCAAAGGTGCGCTACTTGACCGCAGCCGTTCGGTATGGCAGGGTATGATTTACGTCGCACCGGGCGCACAAAAGACCGATGGATACCAGGCTAATCGAAATCTGGTTCTCAGTAAGAAAGCAAGGGCTGATTCAATTCCAGGCCTGGAGATCATGGCCGATGATGTTCGCTGCACGCATGGCGCAACGGTCGGCAAGATAGATCCTGAAGAGATCTTCTACCTGCGGAGTCGCGGTATTTCTGATAAAGAGGCCGAACGATTAATTGTAGAAGGCTTCTTTGATCCAATCATGCAGCGCATTCCTTTTGAGGGTGTACGACAGAGGTTGGCTGAATCGATATCAGTGAAGATGGATTAACGCCAAAGCCGTTGCCGGTTTGGATCAACCACATAGTGCGTTTTGCAGCGAATCAGCAAGCGGTAGAAGCTGATTCGCTGGGAGCGCGTTGCGAATGAGGAGGCAGATTTGTCCGAAGTACACTTCACAAGTGCTCCCGATCAGCGGGAGGCATACCATGTCGGAGACCAGGTAGAGGTTCTCTGCGACCATGAGAACGCGGCGCGTGAACGGGTACGCGATTGGTTGGAAGGGACCGTGGTTCAAGTGGACCCCAAAATGGTTGCCGTGCAATTTCAGGAGAACGTATATTTAACCGATGGCTGGATGGTGCCGGACCACGTGCTGTGGTTACCGAAGACATCCAGGAATATTCGTCACCCACGAGGTAAGAGGCGAAGATCTCGATCGAGTACAAAGAAAGTTCGATGAAATCATTAGCACCAACGACCATTATTAAGGGCGAAGAGATCCGCCAGGAATTTCCGATTTTTGCGCGAGAGGTGCGAGCAGGCGTACCGCTGGTTTATCTGGATTCTGCGGCAACTTCCCAGAAGCCCAGGCAAGTCATTCAAACCATGTCAGAATTTTTGGAGCAATCCAATGCCAATATTCATCGTGGCATTCATACCTTAGCGGAAGAAGCGACGTTGAAGTATGAAACCGCGCGGAAAAAGATCGCGGAATTTATTAACGCCCCTTCTCCCCGCCAGGTCATTTTTACCAGAAATACCACCGAATCGATTAACTTGGTGGCATATTCGTGGGGAAGATCGAATTTAAAATCCGGTGATGTCGTTATTTTGACGGAGATGGAGCATCACTCAAACCTGGTCCCCTGGCACATTCTGGCAAGCGAGCGTAGTATTCAGCTGGAATTTATTCCCGTATCCTCCGAAGGTCTATTGGATCTTGAGGAATACCAGCGGCTGCTGAGGTTGGAGCCCCGCTTGGTCGCATTCTGTCACATGTCCAACGTGCTGGGAACGGTAAATCCGGCGAAAGAAATTATTAAGCGAGCGCATGAAGTTGGAGCGGTGACTCTAGTGGATGGGGCCCAATCTGTTCCCCATCTGCCGGTAGACGTGCAGGATTTGGATGCTGACTTTCTGGCTTTCTCAGGTCACAAAATGTGCGGACCCACGGGGATAGGTATACTCTACGGCCGGAAAGAGTTGTTACAAGCCATGCCTCCATTTTTGGGTGGCGGAGATATGATTAAGCGCGTGTACTTGCGCTCGTTTCGTCCCAACGATTTGCCGTATAAGTTTGAAGCCGGCACACCGGCGATCGTGGAGGCGGTGGGCTTGGGGGCCGCCGCTGGGTACCTGCAAAGCATGGACATGGACTTAATTCACCAACATGAGAGGGAAATTATCTCCTACACGCTTGAGCGCTTGGAAGAAATCCCTGGCGTAAAAGTTTTCGGTCCAGATGCGCAGGCCAAGGGCGGGGTGGCTTCTTTTGTTTTGAATGGTGTCCATGCGCATGATGTCGCTCAAATTCTAGATCAATACGGCATTGCAGTGCGGGCGGGGCACCACTGCGCGATGCCACTACATGATAAATTCGGCGTGCCTGCAACGGCCCGAGCCAGTTTTTACCTTTACAATACGATTGAGGATGTAGATAAACTGGTGGAAGGGATTTACAAAGTCAAACAGGTATTCAAAAATTAGGGGGAATGATGTGCGGTATAATTTTTTTCAGATTGAAACCGAATTCTAGAGTGCCGATCCCGATTCATGGACGATATTTATAGAGAACTTATCATAGACCGGTATCAAAATCCCCTATTTCGCGGGGAATTAGAGCCGAATGATATTACGTTTGAAGACGATAATCCCTTATGTGGGGATCATTTGCGTATAGATATTCGGCTCGATGAGAATGATCGCATACAAGAGGCCGCATTTTCGGGGAGGGGATGCGCAATCTCGCAAGCCTCGGCGGATTTGTTGGTAGAAGATATCATTGGGAAACCTTTGGATGAGGTAAAAAAAATGACCAAGGAGGACGTATTGGACCTGCTTGGGATACAGCTTGGCCCCGTCAGATTGAAATGTGCGTTGCTCTCACTGAAGGTACTTAAGGCGGGCGCTTACGGCCTTGGCGAGGCCAGCGATGATTTGGTTGAATAAGGGATGAGTGAAATTCATCAGCAATCCAGCCCTATCAAGGGAGATAATGTATAACTATAAAGAACTGGATCCTGCAGAATGCGAATTTGTCAGCATCGGTCCGGCCGATGAATTAGGTAATGGCGAGAGATTGTTTATTGAGATCGACGAAGAGCAAATTGTGATTTTCAATATTGGCGGCCAGTATTATGCCATTGGAGATGTCTGTTCGCACGATGATGGCCCGCTCGGCGACGGGGATTTGCAGGAGTTTGAGATTGTCTGTCCCAGACATGGGGCCAGATTTGATGTGAGGACTGGAAAAGTCCTATCCCTGCCGGCGATCGTAGATATTCCGGCATATCCTGTACGTGTCGTGGATGGCGAGCTCCAGGTTGGTGTACCTTTGGAAGTATAACAGGCAGTTCGCTGGTTGAGTAGTTGCGCTCTTTGCAACGTATCGAAACCAAGAACTGCCGCCAAAACGGGATACGCTCCTTCGTCGCTACTCAACCAGCGTTTTGGCTGATCTTCCCAAACTGTCCGGTAGCAAGAAACGTTTGTGAAAAAAGAGCGTGCTGGCGCCAGCACGCTTTTTTATTTAATTACCCGACCAATCGCATAGAAGGTAGGGACAAATAAGACTCGTTCGTTGCGCTCCCAGGCATCCTCTTCTAATTGTCTAAAGACATTGATTGTCTCATCGGGCAGTAACCCATTCAAGTCGTCGACTATCATCTGCCACTCTGAAAAGCGCTCTGCATCCTGAGATCGGGCTTTCCATTGACCTCCCAATACACCTGTCTCTACATCCTTTAGCCCGGCCCGGGTAAATAACGACATTAACTTGCGGCCTATCCGAGGGTCGGCGCCCTGGCGCTGAAGGGAGCGATGCTGCCACTCTCCGAGAATAGAAAACTCTGGCGGGTGATCGATTCGTCCACCATAATCCGGTTCCGCAAACGCCACGACCGAGCCCCCTGGATGGGTTACTCGCATCATTTCATTTAGCACCTCGGCTGGCCGTTTAACCCACAAAAGGAGAAAATGACAGAGGGTTAAATCAAAGCCAGATCCTGGAAAAGGCACGCAATGGGCATC
>DASWKT010000319.1:0-6223 GCA_036396515.1 Anaerolineales bacterium
GCAACAGGTTTTGCAGGATTACCTCATATCCCTGAATTCAGGCGACTACATTTTGGCCGCGAAACTTTACGGTGGTGACATCAGTTTACTGCAAACATGGAATCCTGATATCGGAGATGATCTCCCTGCCCTGTTCGAACGCGCCTGTACACAAAATGGTCTGCAATGCCTTGTCCCCCGTTTGATCACCTATCGTGCTCCTGATTCAGACGGTGGTTATAATTTCTATGTGGAGTTCAACAATGCGGACCAGACCTTATTCCGGCAGGGGCCATGTTGCGGCGAGACCAGCGGTACTCCTGTAAGCATGTTTCCATTTCTTGTTGAAAAAAGTGCCAGTGGTTTGATCGTGACGGATTTGCCGCCCTATGTACCATGATCATGGTTTCACTCGCCTGGCGACAAACTGGATTGCGCTTTGAATTTCGGGGACCCTCAGGACAGTGATCGCAGAGCCATAGATGATTCCGCCTAACGCGATTCCTCCAAGCGTGACGATCCAACGCGCCAGACTCCCCGTAGCCTGAATCCAGAACCACAAGCCGATTCCCATTCCCAGCGACGCGAGCACGGCGACAGTGAACCCGCGCCCGATGTAGCTCCCTTCAATTCCATTTAACCTTTGGCGCATGAAGATGAACAACGCGGCCGCTTCGAGGGCGGTTGCCAGTGAGTTTGCCAAAGCGAGTCCGCCGTGCGGCATCCAGCCGATCTGGCTGAACAATCTCGCGAACAGGAAACTGAAGCCGACGTTCAATCCCATCGCGATCGTGCCAATGATGACGGGAGTCTTCGTATCGTGCTGTGCATAAAACGCGCGTGTCAATACTTCCATGACCGAGTGACCGACCAATCCCGCCGCGTACCATAACAATGCCCATGCGACGAGTTGTACATCACCCTCATCGAATTCACCGCGCTGGTAAAGAAGAGAAATGAGGGGTTCGCGCAGCAATGCCAATCCAACACTGGCAGGTAATGCCAAAAGGATTACCCCGCGCAAGCTTGCAGCGAGCGAGCCGCGCATCTCTTCAATTTTGCCGAGGGCATGTTGCGCGGAAAAAGTCGGCATGGCCGCGATCGCCACGGATTGCGCGATCGCAGCTTGTGCCATGAGCATGAGAGAGAAACCATACGTGATACTTGCAACACTTCCCTCCCGCATTTGGGATGCCAGATTGGTGTTGACCCAGAAATTAAGTTGCACAACCGCCACGCCCAGCAGGCGGGGTCCCATGAGGAAGGCAACTTTTCTGACATCTGGATTTTCAAGTCCGAACGTAAGGCTATATACTCCTCTTTGTCTGATGAGCGTTGGGATTTGTATAAATAAATATGCCAGTGCCCCAAGTACCACACCCCAGGCAAGACCATAGATTCCCATTCGGGGCACGAGCGCGACTGCACCAAAGATGATCCCCAGTTGATACAGGGCAGGCGTCAGCGCCGGGATAAGAAAGATCTGATGCGCGTTGAGGATGCCGGCGATCAATCCGCCAAGGCCAAACAGTACGGCAGAGATCAGTTGAATGCGAAGCAATGAGACAGTCAGCACAAAGATCTCTGGCTTTTCTGAAAAGCCAGGAGCCAGCGCGTAGCGGACAACCTGTGGGGCGAAAACTGCCAGTAAAACGGCGAGCAGGCTCAGTGTAAGGATGACGGCGTTGGCCAGCGCGGAGGCGAGCCTCCAGGCGGAGTCTTTCTCAGCGCGCGCCAGCAATCCGGTGAATGTCGGTATAAAAGCGGAGCCAAGTGCGCCTCCCGCGATGAGCAGAAAGAGAGTCTCAGAGACACGGTTGGCCGCGGTGAATGCATCGAGTTCAGGCGATGCACCGAATGTGCCTGCAACCAGGATGCTGCGCACCAGACCAGCGAGTTGCCCGAAAAGGAGGGCGAGCATCACAGTCCCCGCGGCGCGCGCAATCTGACGATTCGCATTGGAAGTGGTCACGGGGGAGGATTATAATCGTGAAAACTTTTTGAGGAGCAGAATGAGCGCCGTTGCCCAGCTTGGCTATTTATTGATTGCTGATATTTCGGGATATACCTCTTTTGTTGCCGGAACAGAGTTGGAACATTCCCATGAAATTCTCGCGGATCTGCTTGGCACAATTTGTGAAAGGATCGAGTCCATTTTGACGCTTCACAAGCTGGAGGGCGATGCGGTTTTTGCTTATGTCCCGGAATCGAAAATCACGCGGGGCGAGACCATTCTTGAATTGATCGAATCCACCTACGTGGCTTTTCGCGATAAACAAACTTCCATCAAGCGCGCCACGACCTGCACATGCAACGCCTGTCGCAACATCCCCTCGCTTGACTTAAAATTCATTGCCCATCATGGTGATTACATCATTCAACACGTGCGTGACATACGTGAAATGGTCGGTTCGGATGTCAACCTAATCCATCGGCTCCTTAAAAATCATGTGGCAGAAGCCACAGGCTGGCGGGCTTATATGATGTTCACCGAAAGCTGCCTCGACCATTTGAAGTTGAATCTCGAGAATACGCACGTTCAAATGGAGGAGTTTGAGCACCTGGGAGAGGTAAAAACATACAATTTGGATCTGCATCAGCGCTACAAGGAAATTATGGATGAGCGTCGAATAGTCATCGATGAGAAAGATGCAGATATTGTTTTTAATATCGATTTTTCCACGCCTCCGCCTGTCACGTGGGAATGGATTCAAGACCCTGTCAGGCGGAATCTGTGGGGGGGACATATCCAGTGGTATGCAGGAGACAGGCCCAAAGGACGCGCTGGCAGAGGGGCAAGCAACCACTGCGCACATGGAAAAACCCTTAGCACAGAAGTAACTCTGGACTGGCATCCGTTCGAATATTCAACGGTTGATTCGTTCGAAAACGGGAAGAGGATGTTTACAGAGACCTTTCACTTTGAGCCACTGCCAAACGGCGGGACACGTCTGCGTGATATTATGCAAATGCACCTGCCTCTGCCACGTTTTGTCCGGCGCGTCCTGGTACGGATGCTAATGGTGCATCAATATAAGTATGACCAGTTGCTGCACAAAGCGGCTCAACTGGCGGCCGAAGAATACGACGACAATCACATATGACCGTTCCCCGGCATTTCCTGTAGCCAGGGGAGTATTGAAGGGTTTGAGTTGACCGATCTGCTTTCATAAAAACTGCAGGATGTTCTAAGGAATTTCATGAAACTACACCATAGTCTTTCTATATTATTATTTATAGGTATATTGCCATCTGCCTGTGCAAATATCCAGCAAATCTCAACACCTGCCGTTAATGTTACACAAAGAGCAAATCCCGGAACTCATATCACGCCTATTGAATTGCAATCGGGATATGGGGTGCGCGGAACCTGGTATGAGTTGTATTTTACGGATCCAGCCAGCCCGCTTGCCTCTCAAGCCACTGGCGGT
Organism: Anaerolineales bacterium; assembly: GCA_036396515.1. GTDB lineage: Bacteria > Chloroflexota > Anaerolineae > Anaerolineales > Villigracilaceae > Defluviilinea. Next base: position 3,411 of record DASWKT010000319.1, read on the forward strand.
TTGGATGGCCCACTTGTGGAGGCAATCGACGCGGCGCGCCTAAGCATTGACGTTGCCGCCTATAGCCTGGGTTTGAACAGTGTCCGGTATGCCCTGTTGCGTGCACACGACCGCGGGGTAACCGTCCGCGTTGTGATGGAAACGGGTAATATGGACCGTTCGGACCCGCAAATCATGATGGAGGCTGGCATTCGCATTGTGGGGGATAACAGCGACGGATTAATGCATAACAAGTTCATCGTCATCGATAAATCTGAAGTATGGCTGGGTTCCATGAACTTCACGGATTCAGGTACTTACGAAGACAACAATAATCTCATCCGTATCTACTCCGCCGAAATGGCCGAAAACTATATCAAGGAATTTGAAGAGATGTTCCTTAATAATAAGTTTGGTGAAATTGTCGTCGCGGAAACGCCAAATCCTATTGTGACGATAGATGAAACGCGCATCGAGGTCTACTTTTCACCCGATGATGGTGTGCTGAGCGCGCTTATCCCTTTGTTGAATAGCGCTGAGCAAAGTATTCACTTCCTTGCTTTTTCGTTTACGTCAAATGAGCTAGGTGACATCGTCCGCGCAAAGGCTGATGCAGGTTTGACCATTGCAGGTGTGATGGACGAGGAGCAAATCTCATCGAATCAGGGCACGGAGTTCGATCCGTTCCAGCAGGCGGAATTGGATGTACTGATCGATGGCATTGATGGGCAAATGCATCACAAGCTTATTGTTGTGGACGAAAAAATCGTGGCATTCGGTTCTTATAATTTTTCCAAGAGCGCGGAGGAGAGAAATGATGAAAACCTGCTCATTATTTATGATACCGATATTGCAAAACAGTTCATATTGGAATTTGGACGTGTCTGGGAGCAGGCGCATGAATGAAGAGTCGACCCATTGACCAGTACCTTGAAATTACTGGCTGTCTTTGCTCATCCGGATGACGAATCGATGGGGATGGGCGGCACGCTCGCAAAATATTCCGCAGAAGGCGTGGAGACGTATTACATCTGCGCTTCACGCGGGGAGAGAGGCTGGTTCGGCCCCAGGGAGGAGAATCCCGGTTTGCAGCGACTCGGCCAACTCCGTACGCATGAACTGGAGAATGCCGTAAATGAACTGGGCATCAAGGGACTTTACTTCCTTGATTATATTGACGGCGATGTAGATCAGGCGGATCACTGCCAAGCGATCGGAAAAATCGTGACGCACATTCGCTGCATTCAGCCACAGGTGATTGTCACCTTTCCGCCTGACGGGAATTACGGTCATCCAGATCATATTGCCGTTGGGCAATTCACGAGCGCGGCCATTGTGTGCGCGGCGGATTCAAGTTATCAGGATGCTGAAACTCTACCCGCGTATCGCGTTTCAAAGCTTTATTACATGGTTGATTCAGAAAACTTCATTAGCCTGATCGCGCCATTCATGGGAGATATGACATTTCCGGTAGATGATCAGCTACGCGGCGTAGTGGCTTGGAAGGAATGGATGATTACCACGCGCATTGACATGTCCACGTACTGCCATGCCGCGTGGCGGGCCATTCAATGCCACGAGAGTCAATTATCAACGCTGGGTGCGCTGGCCGAGATGCATGAAGACGCGGCGGTTGCCGTCCTTGCCATGCAAGGCACCTTCTACCGCGCATTTAGTCTGGTGAACAGCGGGAGAAAATCGGAATCAGATCTCTTTGAAGGCCTTCGTTAGAAGGAGAGAAGCTATGAAAGACATGTTGAAATTGTTGGCCGTATTTCCCCACCCAGATGACGAAACGCTTGGGCTCGGGTCCACATTCGCCCGTTATTCCACGGAAGGCTTTGAAACGTACCTTGTGTGTGCAACACACGGGGAGCGAGGCTGGTTCGATTCTGAGGGACCGGACCCAGGCTTCGAAGGAGTCGCCCGGATCCGTGAAGCGGAATTGCGTTGCGCGGCGGAACATCTTGGGCTGCGCGAAGTAAGTTTCTTAGATTATATCGATGGTGATGTCGATCAAGCCGACCCGGATGAGGCGATCGGTAAGATCGTTACACATATCCGCCGCATCAAACCACACGTCGTCGTAACTTTTCCTCCCGATGGAAATTATGGCCATCCTGACCACATTGCTTTATCTCAGTTCACGAATGGCGCGCTGGTTTGCGCAGCCGACAGGAATTTTGTGGACGCAAATATACAATCTCCGCACCGGGTATTGAAGTTCTATTACATGGTGGATTCACTCGATATTGTGAGGCTGGCTAATGAAGCCTTTGGCAGCTTCAGCATGGATATAGATGGTCTGACGCGCCATCACGTTGGTTGGGAAGACTGGCAGATCACCACGCGGCTGGATAACAACGAGTACCTGGCTAAGGTGCAAAAAGCAATACACTGCCACAAATCGCAGTTACCCGGCTACGGGCCCATTGCGGAATGGTCGTTGGCTGAACTCGGAAAAATCTTTGGCATTGGAAATTTCTATCGCGCCTATAGTCTCGTAAACGGTGGAAGAAAAGTGGAAGCAGATCTGTTCGAGGGACTGGGATAAATTTTTGTAGAATTGGAATAAGGATGAGAATGTCTAACTCATGTTTCGACGATTTGTAATGCTTATTGTTCTCACGCTGATCGGATGTCAATCCGCTACGAACACAGCAACTCTACCTCCTCCGACATTAACGCCTTTCCCCACAGAAACGTCAATTCCACAACCGACATCTACAGAAACACTTACTCCGGTTCCCACGATCCCTGCTTCCACTGTTGAACTGGAAGGCACGGAGGTACCTCAAGGGTTTTCATTCATTAAGTTTGCTGATCTATACCAC